>NZ_CAWUDI010000035.1:0-97979 GCF_963920925.1 Calothrix sp. CCY 0018
AGCCTGTCCCAAATAATACCTCTGCGGTCTTACCGCGTCGTCGCTGGAAAATGGGCGATCCGATTGTTGAACCAACTGGGGTGTATCGTTTAGCAAATGGACGACGTATTCTTAGTAGAGAGTGTGGGAAGTGAGTGTAATTGGTAACTGGTAATTGATAATTGGTAGTTGATAATTCGTAGGAGAGAGGGGAGAGGAAAAAAGAATTTTTATAGGTAACTGCATAAACACCTTGGGAGTCGGACTATTTAATATTTGTAATGGTTAGAAATTATTTTTTAAGCATGAGGGGTTGAAATGAAGAATATTGAGTGCAAGTGGAAATTATATAGTTTGATTTTATTGGGTTCTATTGGTGTGGGCATAACATCAATCAAACCGTGTTTTGCACAAACCAATATTGATATTGTCCCAGATAACACGTTAGGAACTGAAGCTTCACGAATTAACAATAATATAAATGTAAATGATATCCCCAGCACCCTGATAGAAGGTGGAGCAGAGCGCGGTCAAAATTTATTCCATAGTTTGCAGGAATTAAATGTCAGCGAAGGGAGAGGAGCTTATTTTATAGTTCCTAATGATGCGATTCAAAATGTTTTAACAAGGGTAACGGGAAATAATCTTTCTGAAATTTTAGGGACTTTAGGAATTCGTCAGCGAGATGGTAGTAATTTTGTTCGTAATCAAGCAAATCTGTTTTTAATTAATCCCAACGGAATTATTTTTGGAGAAAATGCCACTTTAGATGTAAATGGTTCGTTTGTGGGGACAACTGCTAATGCAATTAAATTTGGTGAGCAAGGATTTTTTAGTGCGACAAATCCCCAAGCACCACCTTTATTAACGGTGAATCCTGATGCGTTGTTGTTTAATCAAATTAATCAAAATGCAGTGATTCAAAATAACTCAGTTGCATCAACAGGAATAATAGAATCACAGGGTTTTGCCGTATTCGGTTTGCGGGTACCCGATGGTAAAAGTTTGCTGCTTAATGGTGGTAATGTCAGCATGAATCGCGGGCAATTAAACGCTTATGGTGGAAGAGTTGAGTTAGGAGGGTTAGCAGAACCTGGAACTGTAGCGCTAGATATAAATGGTGATGATTTTCAATTGGGATTTCCTGAGAATGTGACTCGTGCGGATGTATGGCTGACAAATCGAGCCAGGGTATATGTAGAAGCAAATGGTGGGGGTGATATTGCCGTTAATGCTCGAAATATAGAAATATTGTCAGGAAGTCGTCTTATTGGTGGAATTGGTGAAGGTTTGGGGACACCTGAAGCTGTTGCGGGGGATATTACTCTGGATGCGACTGGAGAAATCAATATTAGTAGTAGTTCCATTCTTAATAGTGTGCGATCGCAAGCAAAGGGACAAGGAGGCGATATTAATATAAATACGCGATCGCTTTCTGCTACTGAAGGCGCTCGATTAAATACTGGTATTCGCGGAGAAGGGGATGCGGGGAATGTGACGGTTAAAGCAAAAGATGACGTTTCCCTTGCAAATGCTAATATCTTTAGCACCGTGGAACGAGGAAGTGTGGGCAAAGGGGGAAATATTGAGATTAATACTGCAACTCTATCACTACGAGATGGCGCTCGATTGGATGCTGGTATTCGCGGAGAAGGAAATGGAGGTAAGGTAACTATTAATGCTGACGGTGGTACGGTTTCTTTGGATGGAGTGAATGGACTGCCTACAGCGATATTAACCAATGTAGAAGAAGGAGCTAAAGGTAATTCAGGTGGCGTTAGTATCATTGCAGATTCATTATTCGTAACAAATGGCGCTCTTGTTGAATCAAGAACTCGTGGTGAGGGGAAAGGAGGAAATTTAACCGTTAAGGCCCAAGATATCCAACTGATTGGTAGAGGTACAGTGTTTGGCAGTGGCTTGTTTTCTTCCGCAGAGCGAAACTCAACAAAAGATGCAGGAAATTTGATTATTAAAACTAACACATTGCTCGTGCAAGATGGGGCAGAAGTGAGTGCTAATACATTTGGTGAAGGCAACGGGGGGAATATTACCGTTGAGTCCGGTTCCTTGAACTTAGGTTCGGGTGCTTTCCTTTCTGCCTCAACTTTTGGAAAGGGGGATGCGGGGAATGTGACGGTAACAGCAAAAGATGACGTTTCCCTTACAGATGCTCGCATCTTCAGCACGGTAGAAGCACAGGGTGTGGGTAAAAGTGGCAATATTAATATTAATGCTGCAACTCTATCACTACGAAATGGCGCTCAACTACTAACTATTACTCGTGGTGCACCTGATACCCAAAGTGCAGATAAAGAAGGTGCAGGGAATGTGAATGTGAATGTTACAGGTGTTGTGGATATTGCTGGAGAGAAAAATGGATTTCGCAGTGCGATTTCCAGCGACGTGCTAACAGGTACAGAAGGCAATGTGGGAAATATTACTGTTAACTCCGGTTCCTTGAACTTAGGTTCGGGTGCTGAACTTAGTGCCTCAACCTTTGGAAAGGGGAATGCGGGGGATGTGACGGTAAATGCAATTGATGCCGTTTCCCTTACAGATGCTCGCATCTTCAGCACGGTGGGAACAGGAGCAGAAGGCGATGGGGGAAATATTACCGTTGAGTCCGGTTCCTTCAACTTAGCAGAACGTACTATACTTACTGCCTCAACTTTTGGAAAGGGGGATGCGGGGAATGTGACGGTTAAAGCAAAAGATGCTGTATCCCTTACAGATGCTAGTGAAATAATTAGTCAAACACTTGGCATAGGTAACGGCGGGGAAATCTACATCGAAGCTAAGGAACTGTCCTTGAATGAAAATGCAGCATTAATAACGGATGTGGCAGGAGGAGCAGAGGGACAAGGGGGAAGAGTAAATTTGCAAGTCACCGGAACCATATCCCTTAAAGGAGGAGCGCCTGCTGGTACTGGAGAATCAACAAGAATTACCACGGGTTCGCAGCCATTTGCACAAGGGCCAGGTGGGGAAGTTAAAATCAAAGCTGGTTCTTTAGTGCTTACAGATGGGGCGATCGTCAAAGCCAGTACGGCTTCACAGGAAGATGCTGGTAATATCATTGTCAAAGCTGATGTTGTAGATATTTCCCGAAGCGTTCCTAGTAGCGGTTTACCCAGTGGGTTATTCAGTACTACGAGCGCTGAAGGTAATGCTGGTTCAATTGAAATTGATGCTAAAAAACAATTTCAAATTAAAGATGGCGCGGCTTTGAGTACTCGCACTCAAGGAAGTGGAAATGGGGGTAGCATTACGGTGCAGACAAACACTTTTAATGCTACCGATGGTGGACAGCTTGTCACTACAGCATCTGATAGAGGGAAAGCAGGCGAGATTTCTATCAATGCAGATAACAAGATAACTATCTCTGGAAGCGAGTTGAATTACGAAAACCGTATTGACCGCATTAGAAATAATCCACAGAGGGATAATCCACTTATTGCTAACAGTATTACCGAAACTGGTGCTGATAGTGGGCTATACGCTGATACTACAGGCTCTAATACAGGTGGTGGTATTATGCTAAGCGCTACCAATCTCGATCTGAATAACGGTGGCAAAATATCCACTCAAAGTACGGGAACCGGCAAAGCAGGCAATATCAATATTGAGCTATCTAATGATTTCAATGCCGACAACGGACAAATCCTAACGCGATCGCAACAATCAAGCGGAGGCAACATTGAGATTACAGCAGGAAAAAATATCTTCCTCCGCAACAATAGCGACATTAGAACAACACTTTCTACAAGAGCAGGTAGTGGTGGTGATATCGAACTCAAGGCTAATGCCATAGTTGCTTTAGAAGACAGCGATATTCTCGCCTTTGCACCCGAAGGTAGTGGTGGTAATATCGCCTTTAATACCCGTGCTTTTTTAAGCAATCCCCTTTTTAGTCCCACACCACAAACCTCTAACAGAGCTACTTTGGATGCATTAGACGGAAATAATCGCGTAGACGTTGATGCTAGTGGTAGTATTTCTGCTGGAAACATCAGCGGTATACCGGATATCAGCTTTCTGCAAAACAGCCTCATAGAATTAGCCCAAAACACAATTGATAGCGAAGCCTTAATTGCTACTAGCTGCGTAGTCAGAAGTAAGGAAACAAACGGTACTTTCTATATTATTGGTAGTCAAGGTTTCCCCTATCGTCCCGGTGATGCAGTCCCTTCAAAATACTCTGCTATTGAAGTGCAGCCTGTCCCAAATAATACCTCTGCGGTCTTACCGCGTCGTCGCTGGAAAATGGGCGATCCGATTGTTGAACCAACTGGGGTGTATCGTTTAGCAAATGGACGACGTATTCTTAGTAGAGAGTGTGGGAAGTGAGTGTAATTGGTAACTGGTAATTGATAATTGGTAGTTGATAATTCGTAGGAGAGAGGGGAGAGGAAAAAAGAATTTTTATAGGTAACTGCATAAACACCTTGGGAGTCGGACTATTTAATATTTGTAATGGTTAGAAATTATTTTTTAAGCATGAGGGGTTGAAATGAAGAATATTGAGTGCAAGTGGAAATTATATAGTTTGATTTTATTGGGTTCTATTGGTGTGGGCATAACATCAATCAAACCGTGTTTTGCACAAACCAATATTGATATTGTCCCAGATAACACGTTAGGAACTGAAGCTTCACGAATTAACAATAATATAAATGTAAATGATATCCCCAGCACCCTGATAGAAGGTGGAGCAGAGCGCGGTCAAAATTTATTCCATAGTTTGCAGGAATTTAATGTCAATGAAGGGCGAGGAGCTTATTTTGTAGTTCCCAATGATGCGATTCAAAATATTTTAACAAGAGTAACCGGAAATAATCCTTCTTCTATTAATGGGATTTTGGGGACGATATTAAATAGAAATTTCGATCCAACCAATGCAAATCTGTTTTTAATTAATCCCAACGGAATCGTATTTGGTGAAAATGCAAAGTTGAATATTGGCGGCTCGTTTATTGGAAGTACTGCTGATAGTATTAAATTTGCAGATGATATCGAATTTAGCGCCACAAATCCAGAAAATACAGGTTTATTAACAGTAAGCGTTCCTTTGGGGTTGCAATATGGAAAAAATCCCGGAAGAATTGAGATTAATAGCAAGGCTGAACCTCCAAGAACATTTCCAGAAGTATTCGATCCACAATTCGGTTTGCGAGTACCAGATGCTAAGACATTAGCAATACTGGGTGGTGATGTTTTACTAGAAGGTGCAACGTTAAAAGCTGGTGGTGGAAGAATTGAATTAGGTAGCGTTACCGGAGATGGTAAGGTAAGCATTACACCGCAAGAAGAAGGTTTTGCTTTTGGTTTTGAGAAAGTAGAAAATTTTGGAGATATTCGACTATCTCAAGATTCAGCAGTTGATGCGACTGGGTATGGTGCGGGTGATGTACGGGTAACGGGTAAAAATCTCACTCTTACAAATAGTTCCGTAATAGTGTCAACTCAAATAGGTACAGAGAAAAGCGCGGGCATAGTAGTTAATACCACAGAGAAAGTTGAAATAGATGGAATAAATGACACTTTCGTTCCTAGCGGTTTATATGCCAATAACGTTAACAAAGAAGGAGCAGAAGAGACGGGGAATATAACAGTTAATACTCAACAGTTGATAGTTCGAGATAGAGCTACCGTTATTACTAATGCTTATGACGGTGCGGGAAAAGGTGGAGATATCAAGATTGAAGCTAACAATTTAAAAATTGAGGATGGGGGAAAGGTTACTGCTGCTACATTTACTACTGGGAATGGTGGAAATGTCAACGTTGATGCCCAAGATGTAAAAGTTATTAATACGAGGAATGATGGTAATTTGAGTGAATTGAGCGCTTTAGCAAAGGAAGGCTCAACAGGAAATGGTGGGAATGTAGATATCACCACTAATAACTTGCTCGTTGAAGGTGGAGCATTTATCTCTGCGAATACATTCGGTGAAGGCAATGGGGGAGATATGACAATTAATCCCATTTCTGAAAACGCCTCCTCTAAAGTGGAATTGCTTGGTTTTGGCGGTGGTTTATTTGTTGTGGCAGAAGATTCTTCAACAGGAGATGCAGGCTCTTTGACTATTAATAGTAATAAGTTACTTGTAGAAAATTCAGCTTTTGTGAGTATGAGTAATAACGGCCAAGGCAGTGCCGGAAATATGAACATTACCACTAATGACTTGTTATTAAAAAATAGCGCACGAGTAATTACAGGTAGAGAAAATCAGGACAAGATGATAGGAGGGTTAACTATTAAAACCGATCGCTTGCTCGTTGAAGGTGGTTCGAGCGTACAGGCTGGTACATCTGCTCAGAATGTAAGTTTGAATATTGAGGCCAAAGATATACAAGTAATTGGTACGGGCGGTAATAATGGCAACACTCCTAGTTCCCTAAGTACTTCAACAAGGAAAGAATCATCAGGGGATGGCGGAAATTTAGATATTAAGACTAATACTTTACTGATTAAAGATGGAGCATTTGTGTCTACTAGTACAGTTAGTGGAAGCAATGGAGGAGATTTAAAAATTGAAGCCGAAGATGTTCAAGTGATTGGTTTTGGCGGCATTGACAACAATAATCAACCATATCCCAGTGGTTTGTTTACAGCAGCAGAGAAAGATTCAACAGGGGATGCAGGTGATTTAACTATTACTACTAAACAAATGCTTGTTGAAGATGGAGCAATTCTTAATACTGGTACTAATAGTACGGGTGAGGGGGGAGATTTAACTATTAATGTTAGTACCTTGCAAATTAAAAACGGAGGAGAAGTAGGTGCTGGTACATCTAATCAAGGTGAGGGTGGGGATTTAACTATTAATGATGCACAACTTGTGCAGTTAATTGGTACGGGAAATAACGGCAATACTCCTAGTTCCTTGAGTGCTTCGGCAGGGCTAAATACAACAGGAAATGCGGGAGATGTGAATATTACTACTAAACGAATGCTTGTTGAAGATGGAGCATTTGTAGCTACAAGTACCGAAGGTAAGGGTAATGGCGGAAATTTAAGTATTATTGATGCCGAAGTTGTGGAAATAATTGGTACGGGTGGTAACAATCCTCAAAATGATAATCTGCCATATCTCAGTGGCTTGTTTACTTCAGCAGAGAAAAATTCGACAGCAGAAAAAGCAGGTGACTTGAGTATTATTAATGCTAAAAGAGTGCTTATTCAAGGTGGGGGGCTGATAGGTGCTGGTACATCTTCAACAGGTGATGGAGGACAATTAACTATTACTGCTGAAACCTTACAACTTAAGGATGGTAGCAGAATCAACGCTCTAAGTCAAGGAAGCGGCAAA
The DNA here is from genome assembly GCF_963920925.1 of Calothrix sp. CCY 0018. Classification (NCBI taxonomy): domain Bacteria; kingdom Bacillati; phylum Cyanobacteriota; class Cyanophyceae; order Nostocales; family Calotrichaceae; genus Calothrix; species Calothrix sp. CCY 0018. The sequence continues at coordinate 7,295 of NZ_CAWUDI010000035.1, forward strand.
GCAGGCAATATCAATATTGAGCTATCTAATGATTTCAACGCCGACGACGGACAAGTTATTACTCAATCGCAACAATCAAGCGGAGGCAACATTGAGATTACAACAGCAAAAAATATCTTCCTCCGCAACAACAGCGACATTAGAACAACACTTTCCACAACAGCAGGTAGTGGTGGTAATATTACTCTTGATGCTAATGCCATAGTTGCTTTAGAAGACAGTGATATTCTCGCCTTTGCTCCAGAAGGTAAAGGAGGAAATATCACTTTTGATACCCGTGCTTTTTTAAGCGATTCTCTTTTTAGTCCCACACCACAAACCTCTAACAGAGCTACTTTAGATGCATTAGACGGAAATAATCGCGTAGACGTTAATGCTAGTGGTAGTATTTCTGCCGGAAACATCAGCGGTATCCCGGATATCAGCTTTCTGCAAAACAGCCTCATAGAATTAGCACAAAACACAATTGATAGCGAAGCTCTAATTGCTACTAGCTGTGTAGTCAGAAGTAAGGAAAGAAACGGCACTTTCTATATTATTACTAAACAAGGTTTTCCCTATAGTCCCGGTGATGCAGTCCCTTCAAAATACTCTGCTGTTGAAGTGCAGTCTGTTCCAAATAATACCTCTGCAACGAAACCGCGTCGTCGCTGGAAAATGGGCGATCCGATTGTCGAACCAACTGGGGTGTATCGTTTGGCAAATGGACGACGTATTCTTAGTAGAGAGTGTGGGAAGTGAGAAAGAGGAAATTCTTAAGACAATTAGACATCTCCGGAAATGAAAAATACCCCTCTCCAAACCTCTCCCCCACAGGGAGAGAGGCTTAAAAAACCCCCATTCCCTCATAGGGAAGGGGGGTAGGGGGGCTCGCGGTTTGCGTGTAATTTGAAACCATAGAAATGTTTTCCGGAGATGTCTATTTTAGAAAAGAATGGTTAGAAAATAATTTTTAAAGCATAAATAAGGGGGATAAAATGAAGTGCAATGAAAGTAACAACGTTTTGATGAGGGTTGTTGAATATGGGTGTAATATCAAACAATCTCTATCTCAGATTAATATTCGTTGTGGTTGGTTTTTAGGAATTGCTTGCACTGGGATCGGTGCTTTTGGGATAAATCCTGCTAATGCTCAAATTACGCCGGATAACACTTTACCCAATAATTCCAGCGTTACAAAAGATGGAAACATCAATATTATTCAAGGTGGAACTACTGCTGATAATAATTTGTTTCACAGCTTTAAAGAGTTTGGAGTGATTAATGGTGATGAAGCATACTTTAATAATAGGGTTGACATAAGTAATATTATTACTCGCGTTACGGGTGGTTCTGAATCTAATATTAATGGGTTAATTCGCGCTAATGGTGAAGCGAATTTATTTTTAATTAATCCTGCGGGAATCGTATTTGGTGAAAATGCTTTGTTGAATATTGGTGGTTCCTTTGTTGGTAGTACTGCTGATAGTATTAAATTCGGTGATGATATCGAATTTAGTGCAATAAATCCACAAAATACAGCTTTATTAACAGTAAGCGTTCCTTTGGGGTTGCAGTATGGTAAAAACCAAACAAATACTATTAGTAATTCAGGTAATCTGAGTGTTAATAGTGGAAAAAATATTACTTTAATTGGCAACAGTTTTGAAAATACAGGGGAATTAAAAACGAATGGTGGACAAATATCTATAGCAGCTATTAGTAATGAAGGTTTTGCTAATTTAGGCAAATCTGGAGAATTGTTAAGTCTGGAAAATCAACAATTAGATATCATTGATGGGAATGCAAGTAATATTGGAACTGTTATCAATAGAGGTAGGATTGATGCAGCAAGTTTACAAGCAGGGGTAGGTGGAAAAGTAATTGTACTTGGAGAAAGACTTGGTTTATTAGAAAACTCATTACTTGATGTTTCTGGAAGTGTGGGTGGTGGTGAAGTAACAGTTGGAAATATCGATACAAGTGCAGTTTATATCGATCCAAAAGCATCTATAAATAGTAACGCTTTAACAACAGGAGATGGCGGTAAAATTACGGTTTCGGCTACAGAATCAACTCGCGCTTATGGAAGTTTCAGTGCTAGAGGTGGTTTGAATAATGGTAATGGTGGTACAGTTGCAACTTCTGGAACTAATTTTTTAGATATTGCAGACATAACGGTTGATACTAATGCAAATAATGGTTTAAACGGTAATTGGTTGCTCAATTCTGGAAATATTATTTTTGGTTCATCTTCGAGTTTTAATGGCACGTCAACCAATAATAATTTTGCAATTTTTCAACCCGCACAAAGCGACACCGTGTTAGATATTTCTACCATAGAAAAGCAATTGAGCGCGGGGAATAATATCACGATTGCAGCAAGTAAGACTGACACTCAAGCAGGAAATATCAAGACTGATCAATTTGTTGATATTAAAGCAGCAAATAATACTCCTGTAACATTAACCCTTCAAGCAGATAACGATATTAATTTGCCAGAATTTGGTATTGATACGAATAACCGTTTGGGTATGATATTACAAGCAGATATGAATGAAAACGGTAAAGGTAATATCAGTCTTGGTACAGGTGAAGAAGGCAGGTTTTTGGTTGACACAAAAGGAGGAAAATTTACTGCTTCAGCAAATGATATTTTATTTTCCGATGTAACAATTAATAGTAGTAACGCGGGTAAAACTGATTCGGAACCAATTAGGATTTCCACAGCAGGTTCTTTTGAAATGAACGCCAGTGGCATTATTAGAGAAACAAGTGGTGATGGCAATGGTGGTGAGATTAATATTAATGCTGACTCATTTTCTCTTCAAGGAGGAATCGAAAACAACACGATTGGTAATGGTAATGCTGGGGATATCAATATTGAAGTCAATTCTTTCTCGTTAAAAGGTGGGTTGATAAGTAGCGAAACTGAAGGTGCTGGTAACAATGGATTGGTAACAATTAAAGCCGACAATCTAGAGCTAGAAAGGGGACTAATTCAAAGTCTTACAACAAGCGATGGTGATGCGCGAGATATCATTATTGAAGCTAATTCAGTATCATTAAAAGGTGGTAGTTTATCTACAATTAATGAATCGAATGGTAAGGCTGGAAATATCTCAATAGATGCAGATAAGATATTTATTGAACAAGCTTCTGTATTAGTGGATAATGGTGGCATTACTGAAGAAAATGGTGGCGATATTAATATCAAAGCGGACTCACTTTCTCTTCAAGGAGGGGCAATAGATAACATAACCAATGGTAATGTTAATGCAGGAAAAATAAATATTGAAGTCAATTCTTTATCAGTAAAAAATGGGTTGATCAATAGTGAAACTCAAGGTGACGGCAAAAGCGGATTAGTAACAATTAAAACGGATACGCTAGATATAGACAGGGGAGGAATACGAAGCATTACAAAAGGCGATAATAATAAAAAAGATATCGACGACGTTAGAGGTATTAAAATTGATGCCACCAATTCAGTTACATTGAAAAATGGTGACTTTTCTACAAGAACTGAAGGGAATGATAATGCTGGCAATATTGATATAAATGCAACCAATGAAATATTATTGCTTGAAAAAGCTGCTTTTACTACCGACTCCAATGGGCAAGGTAATGCTGGTAAAATAATTCTAGATACTGGTTCGCTGATATTAGACAATCAAGGCATCATTGCTTCAAATGCTAATGCAAAAGAAAATGACTTTAGCTCTGTGGCTAATGCTGGAGAAATTGAGATTAATGTTGATTCTATTTTATTACAGAATGATAGTGCTATCACTAGCCAAACCTTTGTAGCAGGAATTGGTGGAGAAATCAAAATTCAAGCCGATAAAATGACTTTGAAAAACAATAGCAATATCACTAGTAGTGCTGAAGGAAATGAATCTACAGGTAATGCCGGAAAAATTATAGTTGATGTTGATTCTATATTAATTGAAACCGAACCTGGATTTGTCAGTGATAATCCTAATATCAAATTTAATCCTAATAATGATAATGCTAGTGGTTTAACCAGTATTACTAGAGGCAAGGGCAATGCTGGAGAAATAGAAGTTACGGCTTCGGAGATATTTTTAGCAAATAAAGGAAAAATTAGTACCACCACAGAAGATGAAGGAAATGCTGGCAAAATAACTTTGAATACATCCTTACTACAATTGGAAAACTCGGCAACTGAAGATGGTGCAGGTATACGTAGTGGTTCGAGTGGTTCCGGTGCTGCTGGTGAAATTACTGTCACTGCTGACAAAGTTTTATTAAATAATAGCGAAATTGAAGCTCTAAGTAACTCAGGGGATGGCGGTAATATTAACCTGAATGTAGATAGATTACTCGAACTGCGTCGCGGTAGCCAAATCACCACCAATGCAGGTACTGCTCAACAAGGCGGCAATGGTGGTAATATCAATATTGATTCAAAGTTTATCGTCGCTATACCTAAAGAAAATAGCGATATTACTGCTAATGCTTTCAGTGATAGTGGTGGTAGAGTTGAAATTAACTCACTCGGTGTCTTTGGTATCGAACCCCGCATCCAGCAAACTGATGAAAGCGATATTACAGCCAGTTCCGAACAAGGTGTTCAAGGTGTAACAAATATTAATGCACCTGATAATAATTCTATTCAAAACAGCCTCATAGAATTAGCCCAAAACACAATTGATAGCGAAGCCTTAATTGCTACTAGCTGTGTAGTCAGAAGTAAGGAAAGAAACGGTACTTTTTATATTATTGGTAGTCAAGGTTTTCCCTATAGTCCCGGTGATGCAGTTCCTTCAAAATACTCTGCGCTTGAAGTGCAGTCTGTTCCAAATAAGACCTCTGCATTACCGCGTCGTCGCTGGAAAATGGGCGATCCGATTGTTGAACCAACTGGGGTGTATCGTTTAGCAAATGGACGACGTATTCTTAGTAGAGAGTGTGGGAAGTGAGTGTAATTGGTAACTGGTAATTGATAATTGGTAGTTGATAATTCGTAGGAGAGAGGGGAGAGGAAAAAAGAATTTTTATAGGTAACTGCATAAACACCTTGGGAGTCGGACTATTTAATATTTGTAATGGTTAGAAATTATTTTTTAAGCATGAGGGGTTGAAATGAAGAATATTGAGTGCAAGTGGAAATTATATAGTTTGATTTTATTGGGTTCTATTGGTGTGGGCATAACATCAATCAAACCGTGTTTTGCACAAACCAATATTGATATTGTCCCAGATAACACGTTAGGAACTGAAGCTTCACGAATTAACAATAATATAAATGTAAATGATATCCCCAGCACCCTGATAGAAGGTGGAGCAGAGCGCGGTCAAAATTTATTCCATAGTTTGCAGGAATTTAATGTCAATGAAGGGCGAGGAGCTTATTTTGTAGTTCCCAATGATGCGATTCAAAATATTTTAACAAGAGTAACCGGAAATAATCCTTCTTCTATCAATGGGATTTTGGGGACGATATTAAATAGAAATTTCGATCCAACCAATGCAAATTTATTTTTAATTAATCCTAACGGAATTATTTTTGGTAGAAATGGCACTTTAGATGTAAATGGTTCCTTCGTGGGCACGACTGCTAATGCAATTTCCTTTGGTGAGCAAGGATTTTTTAGCGCGACGAATCCCCAAACATCATCTTTATTAACTGTAGATCCGAATGGGTTGTTGTTTAATCAAATTAATCAAAATGCAGCGATTCAAAATAACTCATTTGCACCAACAGGAATAAGAAACCCAGCAGATTCGAGAAACGTATTTGGTTTGCGCGTTCCCGATGGTAAAAGTTTGCTGCTCGTGGGTGGTAATGTCAGCATGAATTTGGGGGAATTAAACGCCTATGGTGGCAGAGTTGAGTTGGGAGGATTGGCAGAAGCTGGAACTGTAGCGCTAGATATAAATGGTGATAATTTTAAATTGGGATTTCCTGAGAATGTAACTCGTGGGGATGTTTCGCTGACAAATCGAGCCTTTGTATATGTAGAAGCGGATGGTGGGGGTGATATTGCAGTTAATGCTCGGAATATAGAAATTACGGGAGGAAGTTTACTTTCTGCTGGTATTAGTCAAGGTTTGGGGACACCTGATGCTGTTGCAGGAGATATTGCACTTAATGCAATAGAAAAGATAACTATTGCCAATCCTGGAAGTGAAGTTTATAACAATGTTAATACTGGCGCGATTGGTAATAGTGGAAATATTAATATCATAGGGAAATCTGTTGAAATTGATAACAATGCTGCAATCAAGGTTGATGGCGATCGCGCTGGTGATATTCGCATAGAAGGTAATGAAGTTAATCTCAGTGGAGCTTCAAGTATTGAATTAACTACTGGAAGTCAAGATAGTGGCGAGATTTCGATTCGCGCCGACAAATTAGAGATTGCAGGAAATTCACGTATACTCTCTAATACCATTAGTACGGGGAAAAGTGGAGATATCACAATTGATGTTGGTAGCTTTATAGCCCAAGAAAATTCTTTAGTTGCTGCTACTTCTTTTCTTGCATCGGGAAAAACAGGAAATATCAACTTAGAAGCAAAGGATTCTATAAATATATTTAATAGTAGTCAAGTATCTACATTCGCAATTGGTAGGGGAGATGGAACAACCACAGGAAGCGGAGGTAGTATTTCGATTGAAACTAAAGACTTGAATTTACAAAATGGAAATATACTCGTTAGTACTTTTTTAGGTCAAGGAAATGCTGGTGAGTTACAAATTAAAGCAACTAACTCTGTAAATTTGAGTGATGGTTTAATCACTACATCATCATTAGGTGCTGGTGGTAGTGGTTCTATCTTAATTGAGACAAAAGATTTGAATGTTGAAAACGGAGGAAGTATATTCACCAATGTTTTTGACCCTAGCAATGTAGATGTTGACACTATCGATTTCCAAGTTTCTTCACCTGAAGCAATAAATTTATTAAGTCAGCTTATTAGCACGATCAATCCAGAAAATGTAGGTAAAGCCAATTCCGGTAATTTGACAATCATTGCTGAGAATTCCGTAAAAATTACTGGACAATCAGCAAATGGTAATAATCGTAATTCTTTGTCTACAGCAACATTCGGTAAGGGGAATGGTGGTAATATTACCATAGATTCGGGTTCCCTCTTATTACAAGATGGCGCTCAACTTCGAGCCTCAACTTTTGGAACTGGGAATGCGGGAAATGTGACGGTAACAGCAAAAGATGCCGTTTCCCTTACAGATGCTAATATTTTCAGCACGGTGGGAACAGGAGCAGAAGGTAAAGGGGGAAATATTGAGATTAATGCAGGAACATTTAACTTAACAGAAGGTGCTTCACTTACTGCCTCAACTTTTGGAATTGGAGATGCAGGGAATGTGAGGGTAACAGCAAAAGATGCCGTTTCCCTTACAGTTGGCGACATCTTCAGCCGAGTAGGAACAGGTGCAGAAGGTAACGGGGGAAATATTACCATTGACTCGGGTTCATTTAACTTAGGAGAGGGCGCATCTCTTACTGCCTCAACATTTGGACAAGGGGATGCGGGGAATGTGACGGTTAATGCAATTGATGCCGTTTCCCTTGTAGGTGGTGATATTTTCAGTTCGGTGGAACGAGGAGGTGTGGGTAAAGGTGGCAATATTGAGATTAATGCCGGTTCCCTTTCACTACGAGATGGCGCTCAATTAGCAACTATTACTCGTGAAGCATCTGATACTCAAAATGCAGGTAAAGGGAATGCGGGAAATATTAATGTCAATGTTACGGGTGTTGTAGATATTGCTGGTAAAAGAGATACATTTCCCAGTGGGCTTCGCAGCTTAGTGGGAACAGGTGCAGAAGGTAACGGGGGAAATATTACCATTGACTCGGGTTCGTTTAACTTAGGAGAGGGCGCATCTCTTAGTGCCTCAACATTTGGACAAGGGAATGCGGGGAATGTGACGGTAACAGCAAAAGATGCCGTTTCCCTTACAGATGGCGACGTTTTCAGCACGGTGGGATCTGGGGGTGTGGGTAATGGGGGAAATATTAATATTAAAGCTAGTTCCCTTTCACTACGAGATGGCGCTCAATTACTAACTAGTACTCGTAGTGCATCTGATACCCAAGATGCAGGTAGAGGGAATGCGGGGAATGTGAATATCAATGTTACGGGTGATGTTGACATTGCTGGTGTAAAAAATGGACTTTCCAGTGCGATTTTCAGCCGAGTGGGAACGGGTACACAAGGCAAGGGTGGAAATATTACCGTTAGGGCAGCAACATTTAAATTGGCAGAGGGTGCAATACTCGACGCACGCACTGGAAATAACGATCGCGGTGGCGATATTACAGTAAACGCGAATTTGTTTGAAGCACTCAATGGCGGACAACTCACTGCAACAACCTCAAGCAATGGAGATGCAGGGAAAATAACCGTTAATGCTACTGATAAAGTAATTATTAATGGTAACGACCCAAATTTCAATGACCGAGTGACTAATTTTCCCAACCGTATCGGCAATATTGGCGCAAACAGTGGCTTTTTCGTCAATTCCACTGGTTCTGGAAATACAGGCAATATCGAAATCAACTCCCCCGAAATCACTTTAGATAACCTTGGTAAATTAAACGCCGAATCCACATCGGGAAACGGTGGTAACATCATCCTGAATAATGTAGATAAATTACTTTTGCTCCGTCGCGGGGCTGAAATTTCCACCAATGCAGGTACCGATCAACAAGGCGGTGATGGTGGTAACATCAATATTGACTCAAAATTTATCGTTGCCATTCCCAAAGAAAACAGCGATATCACTGCCAATGCTTTCAGCGGTAGTGGTGGTAGCGTTGATATTATCTCTCAAGGTGTCTTTGGTATCGAAGCTCGCGATCGGCAAACGAGTCAAAGCGATATTACAGCTAGTTCGGAACAAGGTGTTCAAGGTGTAACAACTATTAATGCACCTAATAATAGTAATATTCAAAACAGCCTCATAGAATTAGCCCAAAACACAATTGATAGCGAAGCCTTAATTGCTACTAGCTGCGTAGTCAGAAGTAAGGAAACAAACGGTACTTTCTATATTATTGGTAGTCAAGGTTTCCCCTATCGTCCCGGTGATGCAGTCCCTTCAAAATACTCTGCTATTGAAGTGCAGCCTGTCCCAAATAATACCTCTGCGGTCTTACCGCGTCGTCGCTGGAAAATGGGAGATCCGATTGTCGAACCAACTGGGGTGTATCGTTTGGCGAATGGGCGACGTATTCTTAGTAGAGAGTGTGGGAGGTGAATCGATTTTAGATTTTAACAACGGATGCGTGTCTTTTAGATTTTGGATTTTGAGTAGGCACTTAAAAAAAACGGAATATAAAAGCCCCAAAACTCTATTAAGTAGGTAGGCGTAATTAAATATAAGATAAGACCTCACCCTCAATCCCTCTCCTTAGTAAGGCTACGGTGTACACACAAGTCTTAAAATCCTACCTGGGAATAGGTTTTGAACTATTCGTCAAGTCGCTCGAAGCCCTGTCATTGCGTTCACGAAGTGTTCCCTCTTAGGGAAGGAGGAACGACGTTAGCGTTCACGCAGTGAGTCGTCAGACTAAGCGTGTCCGTCAGGACATAGCAATCCCAAAATGTTGCGATTGCTATCTCCCTCCGGGAGACGCTGCGCTAACGCTCCGCTCGCAATGACGATTCAAGGGGGTTAAAATCCCTGAAACCTATGTAGAGAGTACTTCTGTGTACACCGTAGCCTTACTAAGGAGAGGGAAGCGATACGGCAGGGTGAGGTTTTATATTTAATTTGACCCAACTATCAATTACCAATTACCAATTACCAATTAATTCAATAGTATGCAGTTAATAAATATAAAAATAAAAACATTCGTACTTTTCAGCTTAATTATCGCCAGTTTGATGTCATTTAAACAATTGGCGATCGCTCAATCAACTCCCCCTGATGGAGTGACAATTCCCCCAAATTTACCTGAAACAATTGAAGAAACTATTCCCAAACCAAGGGAAACACCGCTACCCTCGAAACCAGAACCCTCCAATCCACCTTCTTTACAAGTACCTTCGACAGATACACCTAACTCACCAACTACTCCCAGCAACGAACTAATTAATGTTAAGCAAGTTAAAGTTTTAGGTAATACAATTTTCAAAGACGAGATTAATAAATTACTGGAAAAATATCAAAACTGCGAGAATGTTGCTTGTCCTGTCAGCTTTGATAAGTTAGTTAAACTACGTTCTGACATCACAAAGTTATATCTTGAGAATGGCTATATTACCTCTGCTGCATTTATTTTAAATAATCAACCAATCGAAAGCGGCATGATCGAAATTCAGGTAGTAGAAGGTGAAATAGAACAAATTGAAATAAAAGGACTCAATAGACTACAGAAAAATTATGTCAGAAGTCGCCTTCAGTTAGCAATTAAACCTCCCTTAAACCAAAAACGCTTAGAACAAGCACTACGATTATTACAACTCGATCCTTTATTGCAACAAGTTGATGCAGAATTAATCGCAGGTAATACAACTGGTAGAAATATCTTGCAAGTGCAAATACAAGAAGCACCTGCTTTTAACGCAGGTATTGCGATCGATAATAATCAATCTCCCACTATCGGCTCTCTTCAAGGAACTGTATTCGCTAGTTATAATAACTTGTTAGGTTTTGGCGACCAATTTAGCGCCCAATACGGTTTGACAGATGGTCTAGATATATACAGCTTAGGCTACACAATACCGTTAAATGCCCAAGACGGTACAGTTAATATCAGCTACAGTAACAATAATAGTCAGATAATCGAAAACCAATTTGCCGATTTAGGTATCCGCAGCAACTCAGAAACTTTATCATTTGGTTTGCGACAACCTTTAGTCAAAAAACCCGATACAGAATTTGTTCTAGGTTTATCTTTAGATGTACGTCGCTCTCAAACATTTTTGCTTGATGACGAACCTTTTTCCTTCTCCGAGGGGCCAGAAGACGGTAAATCTAGAGTAACAGTAGTTCGCTTTTCCCAAGAGTGGTTGCAACGAAACGCAACTCAAGTACTTGCAGCGCGATCGCAATTTAGTTTAGGGATTGATGCATTTGACGCTACCACCAACGATAGTGGAATTGATGGACGATTTTTTACTTGGTTGGGACAATTTCAATGGGTACAGCAACTGTCGCCGAAAACGTTAATGGTAGCCAAAATCAACGCTCAACTGACTCCAGATGGTTTACTATCCTTAGAAAAACTTAGTTTGGGTGGAGTAGATACGGTGCGTGGATATAGCCAAAACCAACTTGTCGCCGATAATGGGATTATTGGTTCGGTAGAATTGCGTTTTCCCCTGACATCAGACAACTTGTTACAAATCAGACCATTTTTCGATATCGGTACTGTTTGGAATAACCAAGAAGAAAATCCCGATCCACAGACCATTGCAGGTTTAGGATTGGGATTAACCTGGCAAGCTAGACGCGATTTATTGTTACAACTAGACTACGGTATTCCATTAATAGCAGACGAAGAAGAAGGTAACTCCCTCCAAGAAAATGGACTTTACTTTTCGCTGCGCTATCAACCGTTTTGATCTCATCCCTATAATTATCCTGTTGCTATAGCAACTTTTGTATAGCTCTCGTTCCAAGGCTCTGCCTGGGAACGCTACAAGCGAGGCTCTGCCTAGCAATAGACATCTCCGGAAATCATGTATCTGGTTCCAAATTACACAGATACCTAACCCCCCTACCCCCCTTCCCTACCAGGGAATGGGGGTTTTTAAGCCTCTCTCCCAGTGGGGGAGAGGTTTGTATACAGTTCTTTTTTCTTTTCCGGAGATGTCTAATGAATGAAGGCAGAGCCTTCAACTCTGTGTTCCTTGCCAGAGACAAGGAACAAGTGATAGAAAGTGTTCTTAGAAATAAAGTTCCTTCCAACTCCCCGTATTATTGGGGGTTTTTTCTTAAATCCTATTGTAGGTATACATTTTTCTGCAAAACCACTTACACATTTAAGCTGCTCGACTTGCAAAAAAATGTATTAAAGACACCACAATTTGTAGTTTATTTAACTTGGTAAATTTCTTATTCTATTAATTAAAGCAACGGGGAATAAACAATCGTATTCACGCAAGTTTAACCTGATGCTCTACAAAAACTGATTTTATACCATCCAAGTTGTTGGTAGTGAGAAAAAAATGTCTATAAATTTGTGCGGCGGTAAAACAGAAAGCAAAAATCGAGTTTCAAAGATACACAAAATATTCAAACCGCTCCCTGGAATTGTTCTAGGAACAATGATGCTGATTGGCGGATTAGAAACGATTCAATTTTCTCAGGATGTTAATGCGATCGCAGATTCTCCGATTGTATTAGGTTCAAAACCAGTTAATGCTCAATCTAATGAATTGATTGCTTTGGAAAGAACTGTTCACAATCAAATCAATATATACCGTCGCTCTCGTGGTTTGCAACCTTTAAAATTGGATAGTCGTGTTAGTAGGATAGCTAGAAACCATAGCCAAAAGATGGCAGCAAAGCAGACTCCTTTTGGTCATGATGGATCTAAATCGCGGTACAAACAGATTAATAGTATAATTCTCTGGCGCGGTGTCGCGGAAAACGTCGCTTATAACCAAGGCAATAGATATCCAGCAAACACCGCTGTCAAGGGTTGGATTCAAAGTTCCGGGCATCACAAGAATATAGTAAGTGCAAATCAAATAACTGGTATTGGCGTTGCCAAGAATTCTAAGGGTGAGTACTACTTTACTCAACTTTTTGTTCGCATTCGATAAAGCCAGTACTTATGCAATCGAGTGGCTCCCTAAAACCATACTTTTGGCTGCGTGTTGTCAGGTTTTTTTAATCGGTAATCGTAAAGAGATATTAAGTATTGAATAAAGTGTGATTTCTTGTACCTATAAACTTATAGTACTTTGGATATGAGCCGTATCTATTGATTTCAAGGCAAGAATTTGGGCTTAACAACAATAGTGCATTCTGGTGAATTAGCAAAAAAGAACGGGTATTTTCACACTACCTAGATGCTTGATTCACCGGGTTAATTAAGGAACTAGTCCACTAAGGAAAATTATGCTGAGTAAAGTATCCGAAAAAAGAATGCACGCTGTGAGATGGGTGCTGGTAATTGGATGGTTGCTGTTGATATTCTCTTTATTTTACGACCCGATAACGCATCATTTGACTAATCCCAGTAACCTGTTATCCCCCTTACGGGACTCTTTACCACCAGTTTCAGTACAAGGAGAGTATTTAAAGCAAAAACCTTATGCCGCTGGCGCAAGAATCTTTTGGGGTATGATTATTCCCAGCACCATCATGATTGTATTAGTTTTTGGACATGAAACTTGGCGGCGTATTTGTCCTTTATACTTTCTTTCCCAAATCCCTCGCGCTTTAGGACTAAAACCAAGATTAGACGTAACTCAAAATAGATGGTTACAGCGTAACCATTTATACTTGCAATTCTGTTTACTGTTCATTGGTTTAAACTCCCGGATTTTATTCGTTAACTCTGCAAGAACTGCTTTGGGCTTATTTTTACTGAGTACGATCGCCATGTCAATTACGGTAGTGTTTTTATACGGAGGTCGTAGTTGGTGCCATTATGTTTGTCCGTTTGGCATTGTTCAAACTGTTTTGACTGGTCCCCGTGGTTTATTAGGAAGTAATGCGACATCTGCACCTCCCCAAAGTATTACTCAATCGATGTGTCGTACAGTAGATACAGCTACAAACCAGGAAAAAAGCGCTTGTATCGGCTGTAAATCTCCTTGTATGGATATTGATGCGGAGAAATCTTACTGGAATGACTTACAAAAACCAGGACGCAGATTTGTACAGTACGGTTATTTAGGATTAGTAATTGGTTACTTCGTTTACTACAAATTATACGCTGGTAACTTTTCTTATTGCTTCTCCGGTGCTTGGACGCATGAAGAAAATCAATTATCAAGACTTTGGAAACCTGGTTTTTACTTGTTCAACGAACCAATTAATATACCTAAAATCGTCGCAGTTCCATTAACATTAGCTTTTGCAGTTGCGGTAAGTAACTGGGCTTTGACTAAAATAGAAAAAGCTTACCGGGCTTATGAAAAAAAACGCAATCCCCGCATAAATTCGCAACAAGTTTTACACAGAATATTGACGATTTGCACCTTTGTCGCTTTCAACTGTTTCTTTATTTACGGTGGAAGACCAGAAATTTTGCGATTACCCATTCCAGCACAACTATTATTTAACACCTTGGTAGTTATAGTTAGTACCATATGGTTGGTTCGGACTTGGGAACGCAGTTCTGAGCAGTATCAAAGAGACAGCAATCTTGATAGTTTCCGCCGTCAATTATCTAAATTTACGATCGATAACTCTCAATTCTTAAAAGGACGTTCTCTCGATGAATTATCATCAAACGAATTATTTATCTTAGTTTCTGTTTTACCAGAATTCCAACAAACAGACCGATTACAAATTTATAAATCAATTATGTTAGAAGGATTGACACAACAAAACTTCACCTCTTTTGATAGTTTAGAAATTTTACAAGAAATACGTCAAAAATTAGCTTTGGGTGAAAAGGAGCATTTTTCCATGCTATCAGAAATAAGCAACGAACAACCATTTTTAGTATATTCACAAACATCACTGCAATATACCGGGATAGAAAAATCCTACCAATTCCGATCCTAGAATTATACAAAAAATATTCATCAAAAATAGTAGCAATTAACTAATAATCAATCGTTCAAAGGAGTTTAATTAATCATGAAAATTACAGTTTTTAATCCGAAGATAGCTTTTATACAAGAAAAAGAACTTGCTGCTTCAACAGACAACGGTTCAACATTATTAATTGGTAGACATCCCAATTGCGACTTAGTTTTAGATACGCCAGAGGTGAGTCGAATACATGGTTTAATAACTTACTTTCAGCAAAATTATTACTTTACTGAACTTGCTAGTATTGATGGTTCGCGCCTGAATAATCAAGAAGTTTTGGTTAATCAAAAATGCATTTTACAGTTAGGTGATATTCTCAAAATTGGGGATTTTTTCTTATTGCTATTGTCTGAAGAAGAAAAATTAGAGAAGTCAAATCCTTATTGGTTTTTAAAACCTCAAATAAAAAATGATGATACCCAACTAACTTCAGATACACAGGATAAACAAATAGTTAAATGTTGCCAAATAATTGAAGAAACACATGATGTCAAAACCTTTCGCTTTATTACTTCTCCGCCGACGACATTCAATTATAAACCAGGACAGTTTGTAACATTAGAATTAGAGATTAATGGTAAATTAGTCAAACGCTCTTACTCAATTTCTTCTACCCCTTCACGTCCCCAGAATTTAGAAATCACCGTTAAACGAGTTCCTTCTGGTTTAGTTTCTAACTGGTTGCACGATAAATTTACTCTTGGCGATCAAATTAAAATTAGTCCCCCGACTGGTAATTTTACTATTCCGGATAATCTCAATCGCAAATTCATGTTCATCTCTGCTGGTAGCGGTATCACACCAATGATGTCTATGTCTCGATGGTTGTGCGATACAATTCCAAATGCTGATATTACTTTTGTCCACAGCGCCAAAACACTTAAGGATATAGTGTTCCGTCAAGAATTAGAATTAATGGCTTCTCGAAATGCTTATTTTCAGTTAGCCGTTACTTTAACCAGTAGCGGATATAACCCGACATGGTTGGGATATACTGGCAGGTTGAACGAAGCAACTATCAAGGCGATCGCCAATGATTTGCAAGAAAGAATTGTATATGTTTGCGGTCCCGATAGCTTTAGAGAAAGCGTAAAAGCAATATTGGGGGAGTTAGATTTTCCCATGCAAAACTACCATGAAGAAAGCTTTGGTTATTCTAAAAAACCAAAAAAATATCTACCTGTGGTAGCTGATGATACTCCCAAACATTTTTATTCAACCCCTTATGAACCAGCTTCCAAAAAAAGCAATATTGTCACTTTTACTAAATCTCAAAAAGAAGTAGTTTGCGATGCAGAAGAAACTATTTTAGAAGCAGCTCAAAAGGAAGGAATCACATTACCCTACGGTTGTCAGATGGGAGCTTGCGGTAAATGCAAGTTACATAAGCTTTCTGGAGAAGTCTATTACGAACAAGGCTTTGATTGCGAAGAGGATTATGTTCTTACTTGTGTAACTAAAGCCGAGGGAAATGTCATCATTGAAGGCTAAATATTTCCAGTTGTTGAAAGCGCGTAGCGCTTTCAACAACTTAGTACGAGGCGATCGCGCAGGAGTAGTAAATTTGTATTTGGAAACCACCATCGTAATTTAATGTAGAGACGCGATACTATGGCCGTCTCTACAATGTTTTAAAAGGTCAACTAACTCCCCACACAAACTTGTTCGTAACGTCTTCCCGCACTTTCCCAGGTAAATTCTGTTTCTACTAATTTTCTGGCGTTGTGAGATAATTCTGCTCTTAGCTGCGAATTCTCAAATAATTTACTAACAGCATTTACATATTCTTGCGGTTTATTGGCGCGTAATGCCTTTAATTCTACATTTTCACCATCTACAGCTAATCCTTCTAAACCTCGATCGCTGCCGACGACGGGTATACCAGCAGCCATTGCTTCTAAAGTTTTGTTCTTGATTCCGAAACCAGTCCGCATTGACACTACACAAACTGTGGATTTGTGTAAATATTCTGCCATTGAAGGGACTTTCCCGGTGACGTTAACTCCGGGTTTTTCTTTGAGCGCTAATACTTCTGCAACTGGGCGAGAGCCTACGATATCAAAGGTTGCGTCAGGATATTGTTTTTGAATTTCGGGTAAAACTTCGTTACAGAAAAAGCATACAGAATCAATGTTTGCTAAATTATCCATTGCACCGATGAAAACTAAACGGTGTCCTCCTGGATCTGCTGTACGATTGGGGAACATGACTAAATCGACACCGTTGGGAATCACCATCATTTCGCTTTGTGAATTGAATTCCCGTAACTGAGTTTTGTCTTCTTCGGTTGTCGCTACAATTGCTGAAAATTTATTGCAGTAGGTTTTTTCGTAACGACGCAATAAGGGTAAATTTATTTTATCTCGTAAAGGATTTTCAGAAATTCCGTTTTGTAATTGATTAAGACAGCTACCGTATACCGAACTATGAACATTGACTACGGTACGTATCTTTTTTTGGAAACTAGGGCGCACGTAAATTTCATTAACGCTGTGTTCGCTGGTAATAGTGTCGCATTTACCCGCTTCTACGTAGTAATCAATCCAGTTTTGCATATCCACAGAGTAGCGATTAAATACGCTTGGTGGGATACCTTCACTGACAAATTTATTCAGACGCTGAATTTTTTTCAGTATTCCTCCGGTGGTACCAGAGTCATGGGGACGATTAAAAAGGACTAGTTTATCCACACAATCCCGCAATCCTTCGATTTCTGTTTCAGTAACTCCAGGTTCGGGTTGAGTCACCAGGGTAATGTGATGATTTTTGCTTAAATACTTAAGTAAATTAAAAGTTCTAACTTGAGTTCCACCGCGAGTCGGTGGATAAGGAAATGTAGAAGATAGTATCAAGATGTTCATAGGGTTTTGCGTTGTTTTGAATTGAAATAATTAGAATTATTGTCTATATAATTAGCAATATTTAGTTGATTAATATCCGGAAAAATTTATATATTTTTGAAAACAAATAATAATTGTTTTTATGGGTAAAATACTATGATATATTTGCCAATTAATTAATGTCAATATTTTATTAAATAATTGTTTTAAGTCATGTTAAATATTTTTTACAAGTAAGGAGAATTGAAATGAATATTTTATTAATGGGATATTATGGTTTTCATAATGTTGGTGATGATTTATTTTTACGTCAGTTAATTAATTATTTTGCTAAAAAGCAAGATGTAAAAAAAATATTCGTATTTTGTCAGGAAGATTATTACGAGCTGACTACAGATAAAGTTAGGTTTTTTGCGGCTAATAAGCTATCTAAGTTAAAAAGACTTTCTATTATTTTACAAAGCAACTGTTTAATCTGGGGTGGAGGTACTTTAAATATCGAAGATAAACCCACAAATTTATTAAGATTGCAGTCATTATCAAAATGGACTGGGAAAAGCTTCTGCTTCCTTGGCGTAGGTTTAGAAACTATTAATTCCGATGAAAAAGAAAATAAAAGTCAAGTTTTTCAAAATGCCGATTTACTTTATTTAAGAGACAAACAATCTTACGAATCGGCTCTGCAAAAACTTAAGCCGATTAAAGCCTGTTGTTTGGGTGGTGACTTAGCATTCTTAGATTTAGATTATTACCAACCTTATATCAAAGAAAAAAATAAGAACGAAATCAAAAATATTTCTTTTTCTGGAAAATTTTGGTGGGGTGAAGGAAGAGGAGAATTTTACGCACAACAGCTAATACCCTTTATTGAAAAATATAATTCAGTCATTCATTTATTACCAGCCCATGTCGGAGAAGAAAGAAACGATAATAAATTTCATCACT
Organism: Calothrix sp. CCY 0018; assembly: GCF_963920925.1. Lineage (NCBI taxonomy): Bacteria > Bacillati > Cyanobacteriota > Cyanophyceae > Nostocales > Calotrichaceae > Calothrix > Calothrix sp. CCY 0018. The sequence continues at coordinate 25,783 of NZ_CAWUDI010000035.1, forward strand.
TACTTAAAAAATATTTACCTGAATCTAACTATAAACTGCACTCTTGGGAAAAACCAATCGAGTTTGTAGAGATTTTAAGCAATATGGATTTACACTTCGGCAACCGCTTGCATTCTGTAATATTGGCTGATATTCTCGGCATACCTAGTGTTGGTATTAGCGGTGTTAATACAAAAATTCACCATTATATTGATAAAACAGAAATGCTTCCTGAGTTGAGGTTGTTCGATTTTATGGAACCGATAGAATTATATAATATCGAAAAGCTCTTCAAAGAATATCAAAGACCAAATGAATTTATTTTAAATGAATCTAAGACAGCAAAACAAGGGGTGGAGTTGGTTTTTAAAGCGAATTAATAAATTTATACTGGGGATGGGGCATGGGGCTAGGCTGTTGATTCTATACCTTTTTAAAAGATAAAAATTTATGCAAAAAATGCGTTGGTGTTCATGCGGAGTGCCCTCTCCCCCTCCCCTCTCCCAAGCTTGGGAGAGGGGTGCCGCAGGCGGGGTGAGGGATAAGTGTTGCGATTGTTACCGGCATAAAAGTTGTGTGAACGAAAAACGTGGAATTTCTATCAAAGTCAACACCCTAGCATGGGGCATAGGAAAGTTAGGAGCTATACCGTAGTGGGAGCGTCTCGCTCCCTATTTATTTACAGCGAGCAAGATTTTTATTCCTAGCGAGCAAGATGCTCGCACTAGAAACTTCCAATGCCCAATGCCCAATTCCCAATTCCCTATTTTAATATTATGCCTAAAGTTAGTATTTGTATTCCTACATTTAACCGTATTGATTTGCTGCCTGTTGCGATCGAAAGCGTACTCAAACAAACTTATCAAGATTTTGAGTTGATTGTTTGCGATGATGGCTCTAGCGATGGTACTGCGGATTTGATGTCTAAGTATCAAGATAATCGGATTAAATATATTCGCCATCAGCAAAATATTGGTAAAAGTAATAATATGCGTTCCGGTTTTGATGCTGCGACGGGTGATTATTTTATCAAGTTTGACGATGACGATCGCTTAACGCCGGATTTTATTGCGGAAACTGCTGCAATCCTCGAACAAGATTCTACTATAGATTTTGTTGGTACAGATCATTGGATAATTGATATTAATAATCAGCGCGATGAAGCTCAAACTATGGAGAATTCCCGTATTTGGGGAAGAAAAGATTTAGCGTCAGGCGTTGTAAATAATCTTTTGGAAGCTGTATTTGTAAATCAAAGTTTTCAAATTGGCGCAACTCTATTTCGCCGTCAAACTGTTGTCGAAGTTGGATTTATGCAGCCAAATTGGCAAAATTGCGAGGATAATGACTTATTCGTGCGTTTGGCTTTGGCTGGGAAGAAAGGTTATTATTTGCCGAAATTGTTGATGGAATATCGAGTTCACGCAGAGCAGCAAGGAATCGATCGCGCAATTCCTTATTTAACAGGAAAGCAGCAGTATTTGCAAAGCTATAAGTTTGATTCTCAGAAGTTGGAGAATATTAGATTAAAGCGTTTGCAGGAAACTCAATTATTGTTGGGTTTGCGGTTAATTGAAACTGGTGAAACTGATAAGGGAAGAGAATTGGTTAGGAAAGGTAAATCTTTTTCTACTGCTAAAGCATGGACTGGTTTGGGGTTATCTTTGTTACCTCTGAGCGTTAGGGGTAGAGCGTTTGATGCTTTGCGGAAGGTTAAGGGGTGAGATAGGGGGATGGGGAGACAAGGGGATGGGGGGATGGGGAGATAATTCATAACTCCTAACTCTTTTTCAATTAGTAATCTTGCAGCGTAGTAACAGCATATTTCGTTAGTATAAAAAGGAAACAAACCTACAACCTTCGCAGTCAGGTAGTGCTGACTGATATGAAGGCAAGATTACCCCTATGGATACGAACGAGTTAAAGTTCTTACTTAAGTTGTTAGGTTGCGAAAACTACCGCTCAACATTGAGCGGCAACCTTTTTAAATCATTTAAAGGTAAAAACTCAATTTGCCAAAGTTTAGGCGATCGCGAAATCATCGATTATTCTCGCGAGATTGCTAATGTCAAGATTTTACCTCCAGGCAAGGCTTTATTGGAACTTGATGCGGCACAGATACCCATCGAGGATAAAGAACTGAAGATACTGGAGAATGTCAGTAAAGCTGCGGGAAAAGTTGCACCGAGTAAAATCAAATCTTCGTTGAAAGCTGCACAGAAAGAAGAGATTTTAAAAAAATTAGGCGATCGCGGATTAGTTGAAGCTGAAATCAAACGTAAAAGAACAAAAGCTGAAGTATGGCTAACCGAACGCGGAATTGAGTTATTACGAGATGATTTTGTTCCGGAGAAAAACTATAGAAAAACTATAAGTTTGGATTTATTAAATAATTACCTGCGCTTTTTACGGAAAACTCTACTTTGGAAGTCGGAACAAGCTGGTATTACTACGGAGTCTCCTGTAGAAATTACTAATATTACTGACGAAGATATTTTAGAAATTATCCGGAAATTAGATAAGGAAATAGGAACTGAAAATTATTTACCCATCTTCCATTTGCGGCAAAAATTACAGCCACCGTTGTCGCGGGATGAGTTAGATAAAGCACTTTATCGCTTACAAGCTGACGACAAAATTGATTTAGGTACTTTGCAAGAAGCTAGCGCTTACACTCCCGAACAAATTGATGCTGGGATTGTGCAAAATGCTGGTGGCCCGTTGTTCTTTATTTCAATTGAATAACAATATCCGGTACTAAACACTATTTTTAATTTCGATTCGCGACTCACACCATAGTTTAATCATGACATCTATCAAAAATATTATTCAAAGTGAGGTCAATCCTTTTGACCTTATAGATTTGAAACCAGGTAACTTTTGGGGAGAAAAACAGGATTCAAGTGACAGTATTGACTCAATTCATCAAGAAGTAATCGGTGAAGTTGAAGGAGTTCTCGATTTAGTTATTAGAGATAATCGTAGCCGTAGCTTGTTACTTTTAGGTGACTCTGGTTCTGGTAAAAGCTATTTATTAGGTCGTCTCAAACGTATTCTTAATTCTAAAGCCTTTTTTGCTTATATCGGTCCTTGGGCTGATAGCGATTATATCTGGAGACACGTTTTACGTTCTACAGTTGATAGCTTAATTCAAGTTCCCGAAGGACAGCAAGAGTCGCAGTTGATGCTGTGGCTCAAAAGCTTATCAGCCTTTACCAAAGACAACAGTATTTCGCAGTTGTTGCAGAGCGATCGCCTTAAATTTATCCAACATCTCAAGAAAACCTACAATCGAGCAGGAATATACAACCCCGACTTTTTTTTTGGTGTACTGCACGATTTAACAAATCCAGAATTACAGCAGATTGCTTGCGAGTGGTTGCGGGGAGATGACTTAAGCGAAGAGTCGATGGAACTTTTAAAGGTTAGAAGCTGCATTGATTCAGAAGATGCTGCTAAAAATATTTTGGCAAACTTTGGCAGAATTTCTACTCAAACCCAACCGATTGTTTTATGTTTTGACAATTTGGATAATATTCCTCGTTTGTCCCCTGATTATCAAGATTTTCAATCTTTATTCAATGTCAATACAACTATTCATAATAGCTATCTGAAAAACTTTTTAGTTATTATTAGCGTAATTACTAATACATTAAGAAGAAATTTAGACAGCATTCCCCCAGCAGATAGAGACAGAATTGATAAAACAATAAAACTAAAAAAAATCAACTTAGAACAAGTAGAAGCACTTTGGGCTTATCGTCTCAAGCCTTTACATAAAAAAGCCGTTGTACAGCCGACATCAGCTATTTTTCCATTTGATCGGCAGTTTTTAGAAGAAAGTTTTCTCGGTGGTAAAACTTTACCAAGAAATGCGCTCACTGTGGCAAGGAATCAGTATCACAAATATAAACTATCGCTGATTAATAGTACTATACCCGCACAAGACGAAGGCAGCAAAAATGTTAAATTTCGCATCAAAACTCCCGGACAAACTAAACCTCCCATAGTTATTACTACGACACGGGGAGCAATAAACGAGGACACAATTGCGGCTGAATTTCAATTGCTATGGCAAAAAGAATATAGGAAAATTCAAGAGAAAATCTCTAAAATCACTTTTTTATCAGCACCCGATTTAATTGGGATGTTAAAAGAAGCCTTAGAAGCATTACAAATTAACGGCATTGAACCAAAACTTATTAGTGGGAAATATGCGGGTTATTCTTTGAGCTATGAACAATCACGAAACCGCGAAAGGGTAGGAATAGTTTGGACGGAAGATTCTAACATGGTAAGTTTCTATAATGTCATGAATGCTTCTAATAAAGCGATAAATAAACAGCTTTCTGACAAACTGTATCTGATTAGAAGTGGTAATGTTGGTAACGGCAAGCTCAAGGGTTATCAACTGTATCAGCAAATTTTTACAGGTAGTAAAAATATTCATATTAAGCCCAATCTAGCTTCTGTTCACTTGTTAGCTACTTATCATAGTTTGGTAAATTCGGCTTTAGCTCATGAGTTAGTCATTGCTGGTAACACAATTAAATTACCACAACTACAATCCTTAATTCGGGAATCTCAATTATTAGATAAATGTACTTTATTGCAAGAGTTAGGAATTGTTGATAAAGAGATAATAGAACCAGATTTTGAACCAGTCAAAAAATTATTATTGAATTTGGTAAAAACTCAAAGCGTTATGGGAACTCCCACTTTAATCACACATTCTATTGCTGAGTTTCCTGATGTCAGTGAAAATGATGTGATATCACAAATTCAAGCTTTATGTAAGGAAAGGAAAGTTAAAATTCTCGATCCCAAAGCTAAGTTGGAAGATCAATTGGTTTGTTTGATTGCTTAGTTTAATAGTTTACAACATCTCGGAACCTAACCCCCTAACCCCCTTCCCTATAAGGGAATGGGGAATAATATCAAAGCCTCTCTCCTTGCAGGAGAGAGGTTTGGAGAGAGGTTTTTAAAATCATATTTCATCAATATATATATCTAAATGCTCTACCTGACAGATGCGACTCAAATAAAAACTCAAATAAATCAATTTAGCTCATCTAAAATACTATGGCTGGATACAGAAGTTGCTGACTATCGAACTCCTAATCCCAGACTATCTTTAATTCAGGTATTAGCTAACCCTAATGATTCAACGGGTGAGTTTGCTTATATTTTGGATGTGTTGGATAAACCCGATTTAGCAGCATATTTTATTAACCAAATTATGGTTAATCCCCAAATAGAAAAGGTATTTCACAATGCCAGTTTTGATTTAAGATATCTAGGGGGAAAATCAATTCCAAATGTTACCTGTACGCTGAAAATATCTAGAAAAATTACTCGCTACAAATTAAAAACGTCTAATCTAAAACTTAAAATTTTAGCAACAGAACTTTGCAATTTTACTGATGTAGATGCTGAATCTGGAGCTAGCGATTGGGGAAAACGCCCTCTTGCAGAAAAACAATTACATTATGCGGCAATGGATACGGTTTATCTAGCTGCCGTGCATCGCTATTTATTAGGTTTTAATTTAGATTTTAATTCCGATTTTAATTCCGATAGTAACAATAATATTTTTGATATGGCAGCTAATACAAACAAATGGGCAAAAAAAACCGATCCTTCTTCCTTAACTGTTACCAAAGTTAGAGTTGCATTTGAATGTCCGCGTCTGTTTTATCTCAGCGATAAATCTGGCGGAAATACATTATTTATTCCCCGCGATACTGTAACTGGAATCGGTAAAATATTTCATTATTTAGTCGATGAATTTATTAATTTAGCAATTAGCGAACCTAGATTTAAAGAATTATTCCAACTAGAAGCATCGCAGTTACAGATAGAAAAAGTTGCTGGAGAAATGCAGCAGATTTTTTATCAAGCTAAATTTTTATCTTACCTAGAAAAAATTGTTGCGAAAGATAGTAGCAAAGCTCAACCATTGCTGAAAGTTTGGCAGGGATTGCAAGGTGTAATTAAACGCTTTGCAGAAATTTTGATCGTAAATAGACGCTATTGCAGTGCAGAAAGCGTAATTCGCAGCACTTTTATTTCAGAAGAACGTAAATTAGAACATTATTTCAATTTACCAAATGGAACCCAACAACAAGTCAGGGGAGAATTCGACTGTTTGATATACAATTGGGAACGCAAGCGGTTGTGTGTAATTGAGTTTAAAACTTATCAACAATTAGATCCATCGGCACAATTAGCGCAAGTTTCCCTTTACGGTTATATGTTGCAACAAAAGCAGCAAGTACCTGTAGATTCGGCTGTTTATTGCGTTTTACCGGAGTTTAAAGAGTACTATTATGATTGGGAGCAATTAGAAAATACTGTAAATCAGTTGATTCCCTACAAATTAGAGCAGATGCAAGAATGGTTAAATTGGGAACATTCTCAACCTAATTGCCCACCTTCAACAACTCAGCCTTATTTATGCGAAATTTGTCCCCAGCAAGAAAAGTGTCAAAGTTATTTTGGTGATGCGGTAAAGATCCCCCCAACCCCCCTTGAGGAAGGGGGGCTTGAAGAAGATTCAATTAAGATCCCCCCAACCCCCCTTGAGCAAGGGGGGCTTGAAGAAGAAAAAGAAGAGGAAGATTCTGTTAACGCTGATGCAATTGGTGAGGAATTAGTAACTACCTTACAATCCTTTGGAATTAAGGTAAATTTTATCGAAGCTGTTGTTGCACCCAGTTTTATAAGGGTAAAAATAAAGCCTCAATCGGGTGTAAAAGTTATTTCGATTATCAAATTATCAGCAGATTTACAGGTACAGTTGGGATTAGAAAATCCACCGTTAATCGCTACACAAGCTGGATACGTCAGCGTTGATTTACCCAACCCTAATAGAAAGGCAGCTTTATTTGATGATTATATCAAGTCAGAAAAATTACCCGAAACTACATCGGTAAAAATTGCTATTGGCGTAAATTTAGAAGGAAAATTAGTAGAAGCAGATTTATCAGATCCCAACACCTGCCACTTTTTAGTTGGTGGTACAACCGGAAGCGGTAAAAGCGAATTTTTGCGATCGCAACTTCTCAGTCTACTAAAACGCTATTCTCCGCAGCAGCTAAAAATTGCTTTGGTAGATCCCAAACGAGTTACTTTTCCCGAATTTGAAAAAATGCCTTGGCTTTATTCACAAATAGTTAAAGATAGTGAAGATGCGATCGAATTGATGGATAAGTTGGTTTCGGAAATGGAATATCGCTATGAGCAGTTTGAAAAAACCGGATGCGCCGATTTAGCTGCTTATAATCAACGTGTCGATAAACCTTTACCTCGCATCGTCTGCATTTTTGACGAATACGCCGATTTTATGGCTGAAAAAGAATCTCGTAGTGCTTTAGAACAAAGTATAAAACGTTTGGGTGCAAAAGCACGCGCCGCCGGAATTCATTTAATAATTGCTACTCAACGCCCGGAAGCTTCAGTAGTTACACCGTTAATTCGCTCGAATTTACCGGGAAGAGTTGCTTTACGTACTGCTAGCGAAGCCGATTCTAAAATGATTTTAGGGGATAACAAAAAAACAGCTGCTGCTTATTTGTTAGGTAAAGGTGATTTGCTATACCAAGTCAATTCTAAATTACATCGGTTGCAGAGTTTGTATGCGAAGAATATTGATTTGAAATGATTTTTTGCAGCATCCGCGATTTGCTTTCACGCCTTGGAATAAATTAAGCGGCTGATATACAAAGTACGTTGAAACGCACTGAAAGTTTTGTTCCATAATATTTATAGGACTTTTGTATAAGAGCGGGAAATTGCATTTCTTGGTGGTGTTGAGAACATTGCATGGTTTTAGATTCTTTAAGAATTAAAACCTACCAAATGCTTTATGCAGTCTGATTTATCAGACTTCGTTTATTAGCCTGGGAATTTATTCCAAGGCGAGTGTGAGGGCTAATCAATAAATTTTCTATTTTTAAAGAAATACGTTAATTCGCTTTACCAATAATCAACTCACAGGTATAATCTGACTGCTTTTAATCATAAAACATTGTGAAGGTTCGTAGTAGCGCTTTAGCCCCTCATATTGTCGAATCCGGATGCGCTAAAGCGCTACTACAAGCCCAAAATCTAAAATCGAATTTACTGTTATAGATACGTTTACAGAGGAAGAGGAGTTAAAGTATGGGATATGTAATTTCTACTGCAAATATGAAGGGTGGAGTGGGTAAAACTACTCTTACTGTTAATTTGGCAACTTGTTTGGCTAAAAATCACGGTAAGCGGGTGCTTGTGTTGGATTTAGATACCCAAATCAGCGCTACTCTAAGTATGATGTCGCCGATTGAGTTTGCTAAGCTGCGGAAAAAAAGGCGGACTTTAAGGTATTTGATCGATGATATTGTTAAATCACCAAATAGGGAAAAATTATCAATTACAGAGATTGTTCAACCTTCACTTAATAATCTTTCGGGGCTTGATTTATTACCTGGAGATATTGATTTATACGATGAATTTGTTGTTTCACAAATGCTGCACCAGCAAGCAGTAAGTCTGGGTGAAAATAACTTTGAAGCAATTTGGAATCGTTTTGAAAGAGTGTTACTGGGTAAGATTTTAGAACCTGTACGCAATGAATATGATTTTATTCTTCTCGATTGCGCTCCCGGCTACAATCTTTTAACCCGTAGTGCTTTAGCTACGAGTGATTTTTACGTTCTTCCTGCTAAGCCAGAACCTTTATCTGTGGTGGGTATTCAATTATTAGAAAGACGCATTGCCCAGTTGAAAGAAAGTCACGAAAACGAGGCAAATATAAATATTTCAATGCTGGGAATTGTGTTTACAATGTCCAACAGCAATATGTTAACTGGAAGATATTATAAGCAGGTAATTAACCGCGTTTATCAAGATTATGGTGCTGAAAAAATCTGTCAAACGCAAATTCCTGTTGATGTAAATGTTGCTAAGGCAGTTGATAGTTTTATGCCTGTTGTATTAAATAGTCCTCAATCGGGAGGTTCAAAAGCTTTTAGTCAGTTGACTCAGGAATTGTTAAATAAACTGTAATTGGGAATTGGGGATTGGGCATTGGTAATTGCAATGGGAGCATCTTGCTCCCCTAATTTGTTATATTATGTCTAATTATATTATGTCTAATTTATGAAAATCAAAAGTCAAATCAGAAAATGGGGGAATAGCTTGGGGTTAATCGTCCCTAGTTCGATAGTCAACGATCTCAAATTGGAGGCTGACACCAACATTTTGGTAAGTCTAGAAGGCGATCGCTTGATTATAGAGCAAGATAAAACATTGCCAACTTTGGATGAAATCTTAGATAGTATTCCTGAAGATTACAGACATCCAGAAGATTTGCAGGACTTTCTTGAGTCTGAACCACAGGGGAGAGAGTTAATGTGAGCGTTCAAAGAGGAGAAATTATCAGAATAAACCTTAATCCAACTTCGGGTAGGGAGCAACAGGGAAAAACCAGACCTTGCTTGGTCATTAGCAACACTAAGTTTAATCATCGGCGCAAGATGGTTATTGTTTTACCTATAACTAATACTATCAAGCCCGAAATTAAAACCTTAGTGTCATTGCCAGACAATTTATCTATTACAGGATCGGTCGATACAGAACAGGTGCGAAATTTAGACCTAAACGATCGCTGGTGGAAAACCACTGGTGTTGTTATTGACCAAGATTTGACTGATTATATGGTAGGAATACTTACAACTTTGCTTAGTTGTTAATAAAGAAAATTGAGGAGAGCGGATTTTGATTTTTGCTACATATCGGTTAACAAACCCAAAATATGGAGACGTTGCACTGCAACGTCTCTACATGGGTGACAATCCTACGGAATCATCCACCAGTACAATAATTCTAGGTTAAGCGCGAACGTCAAAGCGATCGAGCATCATTACCTTGTTCCAAGCTACAACGAAGTCCTTAACCATGCGCTCGTTACCGTCATTGGCACCGTAGACTTCAGCCACCTGACGCAGTTCCGCATTTGAGCCGAAGACTAGATCGCAGCGTGTCGCCGTAAACTTCGTTTCGCCTGTTTCGCGATCGCATATATTAAAAAGCATCTCGCGATTGTCGATTGGCTTCCACTCGTAGTCCATACTGGTCAAGACACGGAAAAAGTCATTGGTCAAAACGCCAGGTCGATCGGTAAATATACCATGCTTTGAACCATCCCAGTTTTGATCGAGGACACGAAGTCCACCGACAAGAACCGTCCACTCGGGAGCGGTTAGTGTAAGCATCTGTGCGCGATCGAGGAAGATGCGCTCCGCCTTCACCTTATAGCCCACAGCCTCGTTATGGTAATTTCTGAAGCCGTCCGAAACTGGCTTGAGCCATTCAAAGCTTTCAACATCTGTAAGTTCTTGAGTAGTATCCATTCTACCGGTCGTAAATGGAACACTGGTATCAATTCCAGCATCTTTGGCAGCTTTTTCGACAGCAGCGCAGCCACCGAGGACAATAAGATCCGCCATCGAGATTTTTTTGTTACCCGACTGAGTGCCGTTAAAATCCGCCTGAATTTGCTCAAGAGACGATAAAACCTGACTGAGTTCCTGCGGACGGTTCACTTCCCAGTCTTTTTGCGGATTTAGGCGAACACGCGCACCATTTGCACCACCGCGCTTGTCAGAGTCGCGATAGTTTGATGCCGATGCCCAAGCTGCCGACACCAGTGCCGAAACTGAGAGTCCGCTCGCCAAAATCTTGTCCTTAAGAGAACTAATATCGGCATCATTTACAACATCGTGGTCAAGTGCTGGAATCGGATCTTGCCAAGACAGATCTTCTTCGGCAACTTCTGGGCCAAGATAGCGTACTTTTGGTCCCATGTCCCGATGAGTAAGTTTGTACCAAGCACGCGCAAATGTATCGCTAAAGTACTCGAAATCACCGAGAAAACGTTGACAAACTTGACGATAGGCTCCATCTTCCTTCAACGCAACGTCTGAAGTCATCATCATTAACGAATGCTCGACACCAGATTTGTGCGCGTCTGGCGTTTTCGGCGCATCTGGATTGCTTGGCTTCCACTGAATCGCACCAGATGGGCTTTTGGTTTGTTCCCAGTCGTATTTAAAGAGATTTTCTAGGTAGCTGTTATCCCACTGGGTTGGGTTTGGTGTCCATGAACCTTCAATCCCGTTCGTCATTGTGTATTCTGCAAACCCTGTGCCTTCAGGATTTTGCCACCCCAAACCCATTGCTTGAATCGGCGCACCTTCGGGGGCTGGCCCGATCTTATCTGCCGCAACCATGCCGTGGCTTTTACCAAAAGCATGACCACCCGCAATCAACGCTACAGTTTCCTCATCGTTCATCGCCATGCGCGCAAAAGTCTCGCGGATGTCGCGGGCAGATGCAATTGGGTCTCCGCTTCCATCAGGACCTTCTGGATCGACGTAGATTAAAGCTTGGTGCGAAGCTCCCAAAGGGTTTTCGAGGTCGTAGTGTTCGTCTTTGGGTTCGCCGTTCCAGCGAATTGTTCGAGTGACCATTTCATTTGGATGTCCCTCGTGCTGCTTGCCATTTTCTCCGAACGCTTCACCGTTCCAGAATTCAGGTCCCCAGTAGGTGGCGCGATCTGCTTCCCAAGCATCAATGCGACCACCGCCGTAGCCAAAGGTCTTCAGACCCATAATTTCGAGCGAGCAGTTGCCGACCAGAATCATTAAATCTGCCCAACTCAGTGCCGCGCCGTATTTCTGCTTGATTGGCCAGAGCAGCCGTCGTGATTTATCTGTGTTGCCATTATCCCACCAAGAATTAATCGGGGCGAAGCGCTGCATACCTCGACTCGCTCCACCACGACCGTCTGCGATGCGGTAGGTTCCCGCAGAGTGCCATGCCATGCGAACCATTTGAGGTCCGTAGTTGCCGTAGTCGGCTGGCCACCAGTCTTTTGAATCTGTCAGTAGAGTTTTGATATCGCTTTTCAACTGCTGGAAGTCAATCTTCCCAAACGCTTCCTGGTAGTCAAAATCTTTTAGCGGGTTAGCCAGGGGTGAATTTTGGTGAAGCAGCTCAACCTGAAGTCGATTCGGCCACCAATCATCAGTTTGCGGCTTAGAACCGAGCGCGCCTCCAACGCGGGTTCCACGAAAGGGACATTGTGCAGGAGCGTTAGAAGGGTTGTTGTTCATTTAGTTCAGTCCTTTTTATAGTTGCTGTGATGGTTTAGTTCGAGATTGCATCTTGAGGCGATCGCGTAGGGTGAAGTTTGTGTCACAGCAATTCTCATATTATATGGAATATAAGGATTTCGGCGTTGCTTGATAAGTAATGTTAAATATTTATCTTCTGTCAAATTCCCGTTGATGTAAAGGTCGCTAAAGCAGTTGATAGTTTTATGCCGGTGGTGTTAAATAGCCCTCAATCGGGAGGTTCAAAAGCGTTTACTCAATTAACTCAGGAATTACTACAAAAGTTGTAATTGGTAATTGGTAATTGGTAATTGGTAATTGGTAATTGTTAGTAGGAGCATCTTGCTCCCTTGCGATAATTTCCTCAAGATGCTTGGTTGCTAACGCTGCAATTTATATGCTGAAATGGATTAAGGCTGCGCGGATTGCAATGAACCATACCGCGAGTGTGGCGAATAGGTAAAGGTAAAATCGCAGCATGATGTAATTGAACGTGCAATGGACAACACTATGTAATGTGCGAAATACAACAAAAATCCATGCAGCGTTTACATAAACTGTATCCACCTGCTTTGTAACGTATATGTATAAGATAAGGGCATAGAAAAGTATTGGAATCTCAAATAAGTTCTTTAGGTTATCTGATGGATTCAATACGCTTGGTGGTGATATCTGTGCCAGCGCACTTGGTGTAAGTTCTGTCGGCTGAACCTTTGTTGTTTTAAGAAAACTGATACGGCGGATATACATATATACCCAGACTATAAATGTTAAAAATAATGTTGCAAAAAAGGGGCTGAAAATTGCATCTTGTGTCATTTTTACCTTTCCAAATTTGTTTTTAAGGTTAAAGACAATATAATTTGAGTTATTTAATGTTTCTAGACCCCAATCGGGTACACTTCGGATAATTTTAGCTATGACAATTTCCTTGAAGTCTCTTTTTGAAGCCATCAACCAGGTTCATAGCGAACATGATATGAGAGTGCAGATTATGCCGCTTATTGGTGAGTACTTTACAGCTAAACGGTCTGCAATTTTTTTTTCGACCAATTTCCTGCTTCAGATAGCAATCTTCAGAAAATATTAAAAGTTGGATTATCTATCAAACATAATCCTGTTGTACGTTATTTGGTAGAACGCCATAGTCCCGTTCATGAAGAATTAGTAATTTCACCAAAGGCTTGGAACACAATTTGTCCCCGTGCCGATCATTGGCACGTGATGGCAGGACCAATTGTAAATTGCGGTCAACTAGTGGGTGTAGTGGGCTGTACCCGTGAAAAGTCAATGCCTGCTTTTGATAACCAAAATTTAGCCGATTTGAGTGCCATCTGCTTGCATTTATCTGTTTGGGCTGCAACAGTAAAATCGCAGCATCAACCTGACAAAACTAATCTTTTGACGGCTCGTGAATTACAAATTGCCGAATTGGTTGCTTTAGGAAAAACAAACGCAGAAATTGGAAATGAGCTTTGGATTACCAAGAATTCCGTCAAGCAGGCTTTAAAGCGAATGTTCCGTAAGCTGAAAGTTTCATCTCGTGCAGAAATGGTTGCACAGCTTTTCGCTACAAAAAGATAAAATGCGTTACTGATTTAATGTATGTTAGCAAACTTTGTAGAGACGCGATATATCGCGTCTCTACATGGTTCATATGTATCACCGTTAAATAACGGTATATTTCTTAATTCCTAACTTCTAATTTTTAAAACTCCCCTTTCAATGCACTAACACATCGTTCACAAAGTAGCGGATGCTCTTTAAATTCTCCAACTTTAGTTGAATAATTCCAACATCGATCGCACTTTTCACCATCTGCTTTGGCAACTCCTATTTCCCAGTTATCTGTCTGCAATTTGTGCTTACAATTATCTACTCCGGGATTATCTAAAATCTCTGCTTGAGATGTGAGGAATAAGTAGCGAAGTTCGTCTACATTATTGTTACTATTATCGTTCAACGATTTAACTGCATTTCGCAATTCTTCGTCTTTAATATAAAGCAAAACTTTCGCTTCTAAAGAGGAGCCAATCATTTTATCGATTCTGGCTTCTTCTAATACCTTATTTACATCATTGCGAATTTGACGGATTTTTTCCCAGAATTTTACTAATTCGGGATTTTTCCATTTATCTTCTAACTGTACCCAACCGGCTTCAAATACTGATTTGTAAGCAGTTTCGTAAGGTAAAAATTGCCAAATGTCTTCTGCCATGTGACACAATACGGGTGCGATCGCCTTTGTCAAATTCTCTAGCGCGATTTGCATTACCGTTTGAGCGCTACGACGGCGATCGCCATCCAAACTACTGATGTACAATCTATCTTTGCCGACATCTAAGTAGAAGTTGGATAAGTCTACAATGCAGAAATTTTGTACGGCTTGGAAGAAGCGCGAAAATTGAAAGGTTTCGTATGCTTGGGTGACTTCAGCGAATACTTCTGTCATCCGATGCAGCATATATTTGTCGATTTCGGCTAAATCCTTGTAAGCCATTGTATCTGTTAAGGGAGTAAAATCATGCAAGTTACCCAGCAAAAAGCGCGTGGTGTTGCGAATCTTGTTGCGAATATCCATGATTTGCTTCAAGGTATTTTTACCAATACCTACGTCGTTGGTATAGTCTACCGAAGATACCCACAACCGCAATACGTCGGCACCATAAGCGGGTTCTTGCTTTTGATTTTTACCACCTTCTATTACAACTCTAGGGTCAATTACATTACCTAAAGACTTACTTTGCTTAAATCCTTTCTCGTCTAAAGTGTAACCGTGAGTCAACACAGTTTTATAAGGTGCAATACCGTTAACGGCAACGCTGGTAAGCAAGCTCGATTGGAACCAACCCCGGTGCTGGTCGGAACCTTCTAAATACACGTCAGCGGGATAGCGCAATTCCGGACGCTGTTCGACTACGGATGCCCAGGAAGAACCGGAATCAAACCATACATCCATCGTATCCATACCTTTACGGTAGTTTCTGCCGTCATTGCGGTATCTTTCCGGCATTAAGTCTTCTACGGGCAATTCCCACCAAGCATCAGTTCCTTTTTCGGCGATGATGGCTTGCACGTGTTTGATGGTGTCTTCATTCAACACCACCTCGTTGCTTTCTTCGTCGTAAAATACCGGAATCGGTACACCCCAACTGCGCTGACGAGAAATACACCAATCATTTCTATCTGCAACCATTGGTGTGATCCGATTTTGCCCTTGTGCGGGAATCCACTGTACGGATTTAATTTGTTCTAACGCTGTTTCGCGGAATTTCTCCACGGAAGCAAACCACTGCTCGGTAGCTCGGAAAATCGTCGGCTTTTTAGTACGCCAATCGTAAGGATATTTGTGCGCGTAAGGTTCGTGTTTTATTAATGAATGAGCTTCCGTCAAAGCGTCGATAATTGCTTGATTGCCTTCACTAATTTGATTATTTGCACCGACAACCTTTAAGCCGACAAACTTCCCGGCTTCCTCGGTAAATTTTCCGTCAGCATCTACTGGAGCCAGAATTGGTAAATTATACTTTTGTCCTACTATGTAATCTTCTTGACCGTGACCTGGGGCAGTATGAACTAAGCCGGTACCGGATTCGGTTGTGATGTAGTCGCCGCCGATAATTACTGGACTTTCTCTATCAAATAAGGGATGGCGATAAGTTGAATTTTCTAATTCTTTTCCTTTGAAAGTGGCTTTGACGGTTAGTTTAGCGCCAAATGTCTCGGAAAGACGTTCCGCTAAATCCGCAGCAACGATTAGATATTTAAAATTAACTGCTGCTAAATTCTCAACTTCCACCACAGCATAATTGAGCGCTGGATTCACAGCTACAGCTAAATTACCGGGAATCGTCCAAGGTGTTGTAGTCCAAATTGCTACACCTAAGTCGGGTAAAAACTCTGATAATTTATCTTTTGCTGCATCTGCTAAATTCGTCATTTGGAAAGCAGCATAGATACTGGGTGAAGTATGTCCTTCCGGATATTCCAACTCAGCTTCAGCCAAAGCAGTTTTAGAGCTTGGACTCCAATGCACGGGTTTCAAACCGCGATAAATGTAACCCTTCAAAAACATATCGCCAAAAACAGCAATTTGCTCGGCTTCGTATTGGGGATTAGAAGTTAAGTAAGGATGCTCCCAATCGCCCCAAACACCATAACGTTTAAAACTTTCCCGCTGCTCGTTCATTGCTTCTAAAGCAAACTCCTTCGCCTTGTGTCGCAGCTTCAAAGGCGTTAAATCCTGCCTTTCCGAAGACTTCATATTTTGCAACACTTTTAATTCAATTGGCAAACCGTGACAGTCCCAACCGGGTACATAATTAATTTTACGACCTTGTAATATTTTGTAGCGATTAATAATATCTTTAAGAATTTTGTTTAAAGCGTGACCAATATGAAGCGAACCGTTTGCGTAAGGTGGCCCGTCATGCAAGATAAATAATTCGCCAGGATTATTTTGAGAAAGGCGTTCGTAAACTTGATTTTCAGCCCAAAACTTTTGGATTTCGGGTTCCCGCTTCGTAGCATTTGCCCGCATATCAAACTTAGTGTTGGGTAAATTTACCGTATTTTTGTAGCTTCCTGATTCAGTCATTCGATTTTAGATTTTAGATTATGTAGCTTGTCTCTTCTTGAAATTTGTAATTCCCATTACGGTAATCTTACCCAAACTTATGAACTTGAGAAAAAGAATTTGAAAAGTAGGGATTCCCCAGCCTTGAAAATACTTACGGGTTTAAGTTAAAAACACGGTTGACAATTAAGAGGAAAATATTCAATCCGAAACCTTAGATCGAGATAAAGTTTGATTTTGTCGAATTTAACAGCGATTAAACATGATTAATCTCAAGTATATTTTCTTCTGGCAATTCGTTGAAGGAATTCTATCTGCATTTATTCTCTTTACTGCAATTTGGACAGTTTTTACAAATGTTTGCATTTTTAACTATAAAAGTTTCGCCTTTTTATTGAATCTATTGCCTTTAATTCTCACGCTTAGTACTATTTCATGGTTTTTGTTATGGAAATTTAACAAACTCAATCGAAAGCAAGAAGCGAAGGCTGTTGGGCTAACTGGAGGTAAAGAATTGATTTCGGATAGCTCATCTCATGTGCAAATTGCTTGGGCTTGGTTAATTTTGGGCGCAATTATCATCGCAGTTTATGCCCTGAGCCAACAATACATTTTATTTTGGGGACTTGCGCTTGCTTACCTGATATTTGCCTATCTGAAAAACAATCGTTTTATCGCCTTCCGGGTTACTTCTACTGCAATTAATTCAAAACTACATAATACTGCTACGGTTGGGCTGTGCTTGATTGCAGCTTTAATTACGATGGTTGCTCACCGCTCTGATGCCGATGATGCTTTTTTTCTGAGCATTCCTACTGCTTTGCTCGATGCTCCCAATATTCCGATGTTGCAGCAAGATACGATGCACGGTTTTGCAGATGTGCCATTAGTGCTACCTGTTTATAAATTGCATAGTTTAGAAGTATTTTGGGCAATAACAGCAAAACTGACGGGTTTATCTCCAATTTTCATTGCCCATGTAGTGCTTCCACCTGTTTTTGCCGTTCTCTTTGTCTTAGCACAAGCTTGTCTGCTACGTTTGCTAATTCCTAAATACTGGCTGCGGGCACTTGTAACTGTCCTAATTTTGCTTGTGTTGTTAGGAGACGTACACCGAAGCTATGGCAATTTTTCGTTGGTGAGATTATATCAGGGCAAGGGAATTTTGGTAACGGTGATGGTTCCTCTGATATTTCGATATGCATGGAATTTTGGTTCTCAGGGAAAACTAACTGACTGGGTATTATTATGCGCCAGCCAGATTGCAGCATTGGGTATAACTTCTTCAGGTTTATTTGTTGCCCCTTTTGCAGTCACACTGGCATTAGGAGGAACTTGGCAAGCAACATTAAAATCTACCAAGCGAGTCGTATTAGGCTTGCTTTCCTCTTTCTATTTGATTGCCGTAGGGCTGTTATTGCGCCAAAGCATGATGTCTCAAGTTAGTCTTAATAATACTACTACTACCGAGAAAGTCGTTTCTACTATTTCCGAGGGAAGTATTGTTGTTGATGCGCTTCATCAAGTTTTAGGAAATCAATTTATTTTCTATCTATTATTATTAGCATTTCTGAGTGCATGGACGGTTTCAACTTCTCCAAAGGTTCGGATCTATTTGTTAGTGATTCCATTAGGCTTCTTTCTAGTATTAATAAATCCTTGGCGTGTTGGATTCATTACTAACTATGTAACCTCAAGTGAAACTTATTGGCGAATATTTTGGGCGGTACCTATTCCCACTCTGTTCGCAATTCTTTTTGTAGGATTACTCCAACCAATAATCAAATTAATTATGCCCAAGTTGCAACAGCAAGGGTTTTTAATTGGTTTATCGCTAACGATTGTGATGCTTTTACCCATAAACACCTTACGTCCAGAAAATGGAACAATCATTAAATTTCCAACTATTAAAGTGCCATCAGTTGAGTATGCAATTGCTCAAAAAGTTAATCGTATAAATCCACCTCAGACAGCTATCTTAGCACCAGAAGCAATATCTACCTGGATACCCTTGATATCCAATCATGCACCTCTGATCTCAGTACGAAATATGTATCTTTACCTATTAAAAGATTACTTTGGATATATACAAGTTGAACGTAGAGTTGATGCAGTTCGCTATATATCGGGAACTCAAATTTCTCAAAGGATAAAAGCACGTTTCCTAAACTTTATTAATAAATGGTGTATTGGTACAGTTGTCAGTGTTCCCAACTTGCAATGGGAAGAAGAATTAGAAATAGTACTAAAAAATCATAACTTTAAGCAATATACCGAAATAGATGGTTATAAAATTTGGGTGCGGGATTCTCTGAAATGTCAAAAGGGTATGGAGTGAGGGGTGTTGATTCTGTATTTTTTTCAGTCTAAAACTTCATCACAAATCCCTCTTCCAAGCTTGGGAGAGGGGTGGCGGAGGCGGGGTGAGGGAAGTATGTTGCGATTTTTACCGACATAAAAGTTGTATGAACAAAAAGCGCGGAAATTCTATCAAAGTCAACACCCTAGTACCGCTTCGCGGAAGTAAGAAGTAAGAAGTAAGAAGTTTGATTTTCTAGGCTTTTCAGCTATTTTTAATGGTTGCCTTATTTACGCCGACTTGTACTAGCATGGGGCGTTAGGCATGGGGCATGGGGGTGAGGGGGAAGAAAAAATTCCTAACTCTTCAACAAAACGGGTTTGGCATCAACTTTGGTACGAAATACACTGTAAGGTTTCTCGCGTAAATCTTTGCCGTTATGAAAATTGGGTTGACGGTGAAGTTGATTTGCGGTGAAGTATAGATATCCGTTTGAAGCTAATGATAATGTATCTGGCCACAATATGCGGGAATCGTGAACTACGGTTTCGTACATTCCGTTTGATAAACGACGCAATATAGCGTTGTCTTCATAATTGGTAACGTAAATCCGGTTTTCTGCGTCGGATTCTAAGCCGTCGGAAGCTCCACCTTTGTTACCATGATTAATTACGGTTTTGGCGACTTCTGCAACTGAAGCTGGCTCTACTAATGCATCTATGCTGACGCTGTACAAAGTTCTACTTGAAAGCGGACAATAATATAAGCGATCGCCATTACTACTAATTGCAATTCCATCTGCACCAACTTTAAAGGCGCTAAATTCTGCCTGTGGTGGACGAGACATCAACGGTTGCCCTTCGACTATAGGTAAAAATTTGTCAATATCTTCGGCTTTGGTTGATGGATGGTTATTTAACCTTCTCCAGCTTTTACCTGTTTCTAAATCGACGACAATAATTGCATTTGCACCATTTTGCGACGAATCGGTAATAAATGCCATTCCTTCCTTACCGCGTCGCAAGTCGAAGCGAACATCATTCAAATAAGTGGTTTTCAAAGCCACATCTTGAGGGAAGACGATTTTCTTGAAAATTTTATTTGTCTTCAAATCAACTCCCACCAACTTTGCACCACCATCGATTACAGATGCAAATTCAATGCTTCCCGTATCCAAAATCCATAAACGATCTAACGCATCGATAACTACACTTTGTACCGAAAGTAAATAATCCTTGGGTTTTTCCTTATTAGCAACATTCACCTCAGCATTAGGATAAGGCACGCTACGATTATTTTTGACTTCAGCAACCGTAAAATCAACCTTATCTCCCCAGCGAGGAAAATTAACGAAAATCCTTCCCGTCTGCGATACAGTAACACCCGTAGGCATTGCACCATTAAAAGTAGCAACTGTTTCAATATTGCCCACAGATTTTTCTCGCGGTAAATCCTTCGCCGCATTGACAGGTTTACTTATTAGAAGAAAAGCCACCGTAATAAAAGCAGCTATAAAAAAGAATAATGATTTAGGCGATCGCATATTTTTTAAGGTTAATGGTTAAAGGTGCAAAATTATCTAGTCTTACTGTTCCCTACTCCCTACTCCCTACTCCCTATTACTAACATTTACCATTAATTCTCATATAGCTAAGTAACCAATTAGCAGCAGTTGCCCTACGTGTTTCTCTTGGCCCAAATTCACCAATTTTGTAACCAGTAAAACCTAAAAATTCTTTGGCAATCTGTTTATTTTCCTTGGGAATCGAACGAGTTAACTTAACAGTTGGGGGACGATTGGCGATAAAATCAGGTGGCTCTGGATAATCAGTACGCCATTCTTCAGATACATTAGTTACATCCCATTTACCCGTAGATTCATCATAACGATAACCGAGATAATGCCATACTAAATTGAGAACGGTGGTATCATCAATTTCGTCTTTGAGAATTGCCCAAATTGTATCGGTAGTTAGTGCAGGTAATTCCATTTTGGATTTTAGATTTTAACTTCTTTTGGATTTTGAATTAGGTAGGTAAACGTAATTGTATAATTCTTGAGTTGAAAAATTCCTATCTTATATTGTTTATATAGGAAAACTGTTCCCTGTTCCCTTTCTTATCAAATCATGTCAAATTCTAATTTACCAAAACAAACTCGCGCTCACGTATTTATATCGGGAAAAGTTCAAGGAGTAGGCTATCGTTACTCTACAATGAATGCAGCTAAAAAATTAAGGTTGAACGGATGGGTGCGAAATCTTGCCGATAGTCGCGTAGAAGCAGTATTTGAAGGTGAATTAGAAGTAGTAGAAGAAATGATTCGCTGGTGTCATCAAGGCTCAGATGCCGCCGTTGTCAAAAATGTGCAGGTAGAATATTCGGAAGCAGAAGGTTTGCAGGGATTTGAGATCATCAGGTAACAGGTAACAGTGAGCAGTGAGCAGTTATCAATTACCAGTTAGAATTTTCTCCCCCCTCTCCCTCATCCCCAATTCCCGTCAAGAGTCATTCATTTCTTTAAATGTGGCTAATGCTGATGGTGAAATATTACTTAAGTAACGAAATATCCAGTATTTACAAATAGTATCTAAAATTACGGGGAAGGTAGCGATAAATATAAATATTGTGTATTCTGTCGGTGGAATACCTAAATGTTCTGCAAATCCTTCGAGAATTACTACCCATCCGTGGGGTGAATGGAAACCCACAAACATATCTGTAAATAAAATAATTAGAAATGCTTTGGCACTATCACTGAGTCCATAAAAAACATCGTCAAGAAATAATCGCAGTATTGCTAGTTCTCTTTTGCTGGTAGCAATTATTAATGCAAATACAATTAATGAGATTAAATCGGCGAATATGTTACCGATCGCGCGGTTATTTTGGCGATTAAATTTTTCTGCTATTTCTATGGCTTTCTGTTTTTGTTTTTGCTGTATCTCTTCTGGTGATAATTGTGGTGCTTGAAGATAATAGTTTCTAAGTCTTAATTCTTTTTGGTAAATTGTGAATTCATGTAAAACTTCTTCTTCAATATGAGTATTTAGAAAAGCATCGGCAGCAGCATCTGGTCTGACTCGCTCTACAATTGGATAAATTAATAGTTGTGTTAGTAAGAAATAAGTTAAAAAAGGTACTATGATTAAAGTAGCTAAAAACTTTAAAGCAATTCTTGTTCTCTTGCTAGCAATTCGGAACTCTTGAACAGCTTTTTCTTCTGCGCGTGGAGATAGTTCTTTGAAAACTTTTTGCAAACTTCTAGTAATTGAACCTGGAAATAAACCTGTTTTTATCCAGACAGGTTTAACTTTCATTTTATTGATATCGGGATAATCTGCTTCGCTGTTTACTTTCGGTTTTAGAGGTATGAAGTCGAAATTAACTGCTAATCTTCGTGAAGGAAACTCTTTTTCAACTGCATATCTTGCTGTTACTTCATCAATAAACTTTAATCTATCTAAAAATGTTTGGTCGTATACAGTTAATAAAGAACGACTGCGTTGAAATTCGGCTAATCTGAAGTTAATTATTTTGAGTTTTTTTTCAAGTTGTGTTTGCCAATAAGATAAAATATTTGCCGTATGTTCGGTTGATTCAGAAGATATTTTTCCCCCATTAAAATGCTTGTCTTCAATATCTCGAATTTTCAAAGCTGCTTCATAAGCTATCAACAGCGATCTTTGAGGTGTATCCAAAAACCATCTGTTGACAAAACGCCAATTCTGTTGCAGCTTCTGAAAAAGTGATTTTTTAGGTTTGTGCATATAAAATTAATCTCTTTTCCTTGAATCGGATAAATGTCAACAAGCCCGATAAACTTTATTTTCCAATAAATTACACTTTTTTTCAGCAACTATATACCCTTGACTTGATATTTTTTGCGTGACTTGTGGGCTAATCCGTTACCTCTCCTTCCAAGGCTCTGGCTGGGAATGCCCTTAACTTCCTCGCTGAATTTACTAGCAATCAAAATTATACAGCTGCTAAAATCGGCGATTCTAATACCTGTGAAGAAGGTACAACAGCTTATGTAGCAGGATTTCCTAAAGCTACGGCGGCAATTTATAATTTAATTTATACATTTACAAAGGGTGAAATTACTGCAAATGCTTCACAACCGCTAAATGATGGTTACGGTTTAGTTTATTAAAATACCTGCTCAAGTAGCCAAAGCACCCACCGCAGATGATTACTTTATACGCGGTTTAGCAGAGTCAGATAAATACGACATCTTGCACCATTCTCAACAACCGCCTTAGAATAAATTCTCAGGCTAATATACGAAGTCTTCCTTCATAAGACTGAGCAAGGCTTTTAGTACGTTTTAACGTACTTTGTATATTAGCCGATGATTTTGATTTCTAGGCGGTTGTGAAGGCTTAACGACATTGGTGCAAGATATCAGATAAATACGACTTTCAAAGTGCGATCGCTAATTATAGCAAAGCGATTCGTCTCAAACCTAACTCCGCAGCTATTTACGCTAATCGTGCTTTGAGCTACTCGCAAATTGGAGAGTATCAAAAGGCTTTGGCTGATGCGAATAAAGCGATATCTTTACAAACTAAAGACAGTATTTTTGCGTATCTCATACTATTAGCAGTTTAAATAATTTACATATTTATCTACTCACGCTAACCAGATGATTCTCAAGAGATAAGCGAAACAATACTGAAATTTGATCATATGTGGAAATTGCTGAAGCAAATCTTATGCTTGAGACTTATAAATGTACGAATAAAACCATTTATATAAATAATGTTTTCTGACATTTCAGTATTAATGCCCAATGCCCAATTCCCTATTCCCTATTCCTTATACTTCTTTCTCAACTCTTCCAATTCATCATCTATCTTGCTATTCTTCGCCGATTGTTGCGTATGAGAAGATGAATTAGAATTTTGATTTTGAGAATTTTTACCTTTCATAAATACAGTTTTCATCTCTTCCAATTCCTTATCTATTTGACTCGGAGATGATGAAACAATCGTCGGTGGAGTTGGTATCAAAGGTGTGGCAACTGGTTTGACAACATTATTAGTTTGCGAAATCAAAGTTGGTAACGTATTCAAATCTTTCAATACTTCATCCACAGTTTGATAGCGACGTGCGGGAGTAGTCGCCATCATTTTATCTAATATTTTGCCCAAATTAGGATTAATGCTAAGGTTGAGGTAATTTCGCCACAGCCAAACATCATTATTAATATCGTATAAATCAAATGGCGATCGCGCAGTTAATAAATGTATGCAGGTAACTCCCAAACTATAGATATCGCTGGCAAATAATGCCCTACCTCTCATCTGCTCCGGCGCTACATATTCTGGGCTACCGATACTCGTACCCGTTTGCTGCATGGAAGCTTGGGTGACAACTTTGGAAGCACCAAAATCCACCAATACAATTTGCCCTTTCAACTTGGCAGGATTTTGACGGCGAATAATATTTTCGGGTTTAATATCGCGATGAATAATTTGTTTTTGATGGCAAAACTGCAAAATTCTCAACAATTCATTTAAAAAGTGTTGAATTTGAGTTTCGTTATAGACTCCATTTTGCTGCAATTCCTGCGATAAATTCAACCCGTCAATAAATTCTTGCAGCAAATATTGTCTATCATCTTGAGTAAAATACGCTAAAAGTTCGGGTATTTGTCGATGCTTGCCCAATTCTTCCAAACGCATTGCTTCATGATTAAATAATTCTATCGCCTTAGCTAAAGTACCAGTACCTTGAGCTTGGGGATAAAACTGCTTAATTACACAAAGAGGCATAGACGGTTTATCTTCATCCCTAGCCAAAAAAGTTCTGCTAAAACCACCTTGCCCTATAGGTTTCATCGCACGATAACGCTGCTTGAGCAGTAACTTGGCACCACAACTCAAACAAAACTTTTCGCTATTGGTATTTTGCGGGTTTGGGCAACTAGGATTCAGGCAGTAACTCATTTTAGGCGGGCATTGAATGCTCTATATTTCTATTGTGCCTTGTTTCAGATATATTGTGTTTTCTTAAGTTTTGTCAAGAATATGGCGATGCAGCCATTATCCAATTAAAAAAATAACGCCGTCACCCTTCGAGGGTGACGGCGATGCGGGCTAGGGCGACGATTTTGAAAAACAATCCAAAACAAAAGCATCCGTTGTTAAAATCCAAAAGAAACGCATCCGTTGTTAAAATCCAAAATAAAAGCATCCGTTGTTAAAATCTAAAATCCCTAAACCTCCACCAAATCCTTCCGACTGCAATACTCCACTTTTTCATAAATCCCAATCAAACTATCACCAACTTCAAAAAATAATCCTTCAGCTTCATCCTTTGAAAAATGTAAATTCGGATATTTTGCAGCAAGTTGAATTGCACTCATAACTTTCCCTTCCATACCATCAGGTAAAAGTCCGGTGGAACCAATGTAAAATACCAAAGGTGAAATTCTATCTCGATAAATCTTCTCTACATAATTATCCAATTTCGTTTTCGCTGCGGTTAATGCTGTAATTTTTTCCTGTTTTTCTACCAAACCTAACCCCCCAGCCCCCTTCCCTGCGAGGGAAGGGGGAGAATTTAAAGCCTCTCTCCTCGTAGGAGAGAGGTTTGGAGAGAGGTTTTCAATATACTGCAAAATCTCCGCAATCTTCCCATTACTTTCAATCCCCAAAAAATCATCAAAAATCGGCTTCATTAATTCATCGACTTTGGTAATTTTCATCCTTGGTGAAAGCGACTTTTGACGAACGGCAATATTTTCTCTCAAAGTCATTTCAAAGCTAGGTTTACTATATATTTCTCCTGTTTCGGTATCGTAAACCTCATACCTTCTTTCCAAAAATTTGTTTGCAGAATACAGTTTACCCAAGTTGAGAATATCTTTACTACCAAGATCAATTTTATAGCTGATTCGCGGATCGATCGCACCTTCAGCTTTAATTGTAGGAAAGTTTAAATAAAGATTCTCGGATAAATAATGTCTCTTCAATTCATCCAATTGTTCCGGTACAAATGTATCCGATTCTTGCTTTAAATGCGCGGAAATAATGCTCGCCAAAATTCTTACTTCTGCAAGTTGATTAAATAAACCGTCAATGTTGCTGTATCTCCCATCTAACGGTACTAAGGGTAAATCTAAATTAATTGTATGGCAATCATGAAAGTCAAATCTTTCTGCTGTAATTACACCTTTTTGTTTAAGCACATCAAAGGTTTTCTTACTGCTGATTTTCACCTTGAGTGATTTTATGTAAGGTTGGCGATCGCTCACTACTGTATAGTTGTTGTAGCTAGTTAAATCATTCGCTAATAAACCTGCAATTTCAATAATCGGCGTTTCGTCTTCTATTTTTACAAGTTTGACTTTACGAGTTACCAGCATATTTATCGTAGCGGTGTTGCGGTTCATTTCAAAGCAACCCATCCCCACATAATCACCATCATCGATATATTCTGTTTTTAGCCAAGGTTTAATTAATTGCCCGTTTATATCTCGACTCCCTTTCAACCTTTTTACACCTTTGTAGTGATAATTTTCCCGTAAGTATTTCAGGTTAATGATAATGCTGTGACGATGTTCTGATAATAAGTTAATTAGTTCTAACAACGAAATATTATCATTATTTTTCACTTGAATAAAGTCCGATTGCTGCATAAGTTTAGGAGAAAAAATTGCTGCTTCAATATCGGATTCAAAGTTAGCAAGCTGCTGATTAGTAAATGTTTGAGCGTGTTTAGCTATTAATCTTTTATTGAAAGTACTGAATAAACAATATTTTGCCAAATTAATATTACCCTCGACCAAATTAGCTTTTGTAAATACATACACAGCTTGATGATTCTGCACCACTGGCACTTCTAGCTGCCTATAGGTTTCTTTACTAATCGGCTTGTATTTATAGATAATCCCCGTATCTTCCAACTGCAAATTATCAATCTTTAATATTCCCGCAGTACATTTAATTTGTTTTGCACTTTCAGACAGAAAAACTTGATAACTATAATCAATAGCCAAGGGTTCTTCTATACTTAAATTATCTACATTATCTAAAATAAATTTGTCTGCAACATAGTAAGCCTTCTCTTGAGCCGAGAAATTATAAATCGCAAACTTAATTCTGCTCCCGACAATATTTTTCATATTGATATCACCGCCTCGTATTTACAATTTAAAGGTTTATAAAAATTACAAAAATCTTACACCAGACACAAAAACCGGGTTTGTTGAGGATATTGGGTTTTAACTGTGTATAAATGCATATCAGCATTTTAGTGCTGACTATATGCCTCTTTACTTATAGTACATTTGAACTAGTAAATTGTCAACCTGCTTGCAAGGGATACAGTCTAGTACCGCTTCGCGGAAGTAAGAAGTAAGAAGTAAGAAGTAAGAAGTTTGATTTTCTAAGCTTTGCAGCCATTTTTAATGGTTGCCTTATTTACGCCGACTTGTACTAGTGTTCGTCAGGTTTGTAGTAAGTTTAAAGAGAGCGATAAATCGCTTACTACGAACCTTTATAAAGTGAGTAAAAAGCGGCATCAAAATATAAAAATCGAAAAAACTAAATTAATTAAGAACTCAAAATTAACAAAAACAATCTCTTACCTAGATTTTTTCGCGTTAATTTTCAAACAACTATATAATGATTTATTATTAACAATATTTTATTAGCTTAATATTTCTTTACCTTTAAAAATAAATCTTAAAATTGTTGTAAAAGACATTGAAAGTGTTATGCAACATCTGTTTAATAGCAATCCCAAAAATCTTCTATCAAAAGTATGATTAAGACTCGCAAAAAAACTATCTCAGGGGTAGTATTATCGCAATTAATTAATTATCAATTATGCTCGGAAGATTGATGAAACTATTGACTTTTTTGTATTACAACTGTATTAGAAAAGTTAATAGGGAAAATGTCTGACGGTCAACAACCCAGGTCTAAAGACACTGGGCTTCTAGCCTAGATTTTAAACCATAGTTGACCAGACTAAGGACCCGCGTTCCTACGTTACTGGCAAGAGTTAAAGAACCTACCAACAAATGCGAAGCTAGTTTGTTGCTCTAGAACTGAAGGATTAATACATTCTTATTGGGTTAAGGAAGTGTCTTTCAGATAGTCACCGACCAGTAACATTGTCGAAGCTAACATTACCCCGAAAGGGAGGCTCTTAGGAGCAAAATCATTACGTGTACAGGGTGAAAAATATCAGTTTGCAATTGCCCGAACGAAAGTAGAAAGCAAAACTACACGGTATTAAGTAACCCCAAGGCAGTAATGGGACAAGGTGGTTAAAACCACTCGCGGCGTTTTTCCTCTCAGCTTTAAAAAGCGTGAGTTTCCAAACTACCAAGATTTTCTTATGAAATCCGATCGAAGTAAAAATAAAATTGAAATAGTAAAACATTACTGTCTATCAGTTTTTAGCTGTGTTTTACTGCTAAGCACTGTATGGTTTGGCGTATGGTTTGATGCATCACAAGCAGCGGTTGCGGCTCCAATGGATGGAAATGCACAACAATTAATTGCAGCTAATCCTCTTAGAGGTGCGGGCGATCAACTTGGAGGTGAAGCAGAGCAAGCATTAGGAAAAGCTCAACGTAACTTAGGAAATTCTCCTGGGCAAACATTAGATGGCGCAGGTAAGGAAGTACAAGGTTTAGCAAAGGAAGCAAAAGGTAATCTTAAGCAGGGAGTAGAAAATACTAAATCCGCTGCTGATAATGCTTCCGATAAAGTAGAAGAAGGAAGCGAAAATGCCATTGATGCTATCAAAGATTTTTTTGGTAACTAAAAGTAACGGGATACTATCATCCTTCTAACTTAAGACTAGTTGTCTGATATAGTTAAAAAAGATTAAAAAAAGTCGAAAACCAAGCGAGTTTGTTGATAAACAAGACGGCTCGAAATATTTAATGGTTAAGTAGACGAGTTGAATTTAGGAGAGGTACAGCTATCAATAAATATTGATTATTGAATGTTTATCTGAATGCTAAATGCTTTACGTTCTGTATAACTCAATATCAAAGCTTGAATGTTTGGAAAAAGTCAAATTAATCCTTCTCCTTCATTCTTTTAGCAGTACCGTTTCTAATATTGAATTAAACAACGATGCTTTGGTTTTCTCAAATTAAAAAAAATCCGTATCCTTGGAGGAAAAACAATGAATTTTGTTCGTTCTAAACTACTATCTAACTTACGTCCACTTCGTGTTGTGTTTGCAGCATTAATGTGCGTAATGCTGGTATTCTCTACTGCACTTCCCGCTGCTGCGATTGGCGCTTCTAAAAGTTCTCCCGATAAAGGAGCAGAGCAGTTAAATGATATTCAACGGAAAACTCAGGAGTTAACTGAAAATAATGCTCCTTCCAACAAAAGAGTAATCGAGGAATCCAACAAAGGATTAAACGAAGTTCAAGGTGCTGCTAACGCTGAAAACATGAACCGTCCATCCAACAGCCAAGAGGCTGTAACTGTGGAAGAGAAGGTAGAAGGTTTTCTCGAAAAAATTACAGGTGATAAGTAGTGATTCACCCCAATCATGCAGTTATATAGCGGATAATCTAGTTTCCCCTATATTTCTCATGTAAAAGAAAATTTTGGTCAAGTTGTAGATATCTACCTTGACCAAAATTTTTATTTAAATCCCCATGCTTAATCCCAATATCATTTAACTCCTAATATGAAATCAATCCATAGATATAAGTTGTAATTACACCGTAAGAACAGTTATAAAATATCGGTATTTTTTGTAGCATAAAGCTTGCAGACTAAAATTTGATAATATAAGGGCGTTTAAAATGAGTGAAGCAAAAATTCCCAAGACTGATAGCGAACCCAATCAGGAAGCTGAGTTAACCAAGGAAGCGATCGCCGAAGAACAAGAAAAGGCCGCGAATGTTGATGTTGATAAAGATTACGATGCGGCTGAACAATATAAAACTGGCAAAATGAGTAAGGGTGAGAAAGAAGGGGATAACAAATCTACTCCTTCGCTTTAAGGTTTAAAAAACGGTTCGTTCAAGCCTCTTCCATTGAGACTTCAATCTCATGAGGTTAAACGGAGGAGGCAGAATATTTTTGAGTCAAACTACTGAATTTATTCAATTTACATATTCCTTTGCCAGTATTGACCTAGTTTTATGCTACGTCGTGTAACGGTAGATTAACTATCTGTATTAGATGGCGGGACACTACATATTATTACTAGTATAAGACGCAATATTACTCGCGATCAAATATTGAGAATTTTTCTAATTACAATGGATAAAAAATCTAACCCAACATTCCCACTTAGGATTGATTTTTCATAAAAGTGAATATGTTCAAATGGAGAGAGAGTTAAATTTAGAGAAAATAAATTATGCGTAGCATTAACATTGGATTAACAGATGAACAGCGTAAAGGTGTTTGCGACTTATTGAATCACGACTTAGCAGACGCTTACCTACTATTAGTTAAAACTAAAAAGTTCCATTGGGATGTAGTAGGACCTCAGTTCCGCAGCTTGCATATGCTGTGGGAAGAACACTATCAAACCTTAACCATCAGCATCGACTCTATCGCAGAGCGCGTTCGGGCTTTGGGTGGTTTCCCTGTAAGTACTATGGAAGGATTTTTGAAGTTAACTTCTTTGAAAGAAAATCCAGAAAACCTACCTTTAGCAACTCAAATGGTAGCTAAATTAGTAGATGATCACGAACAGGTTATCCGCAACTTGCGCGAACATATCGATGCTTGTGGCGATAAATTCCATGATGAAGGAACAGCTGATTTCCTTACCGGATTAATGGAAGGTCACGAAGAAATGGCTTGGATGTTGCGCTCCTTTATTGAAGGAGAATCTCTACAAGCAGACGGTTCAAAACCTGGTAAAACCGCTGTAGGCGTTAACTAGAAGTAGTTAATTAGAACTAATTTCATTATCAAATCATATTCGTGAATTGCATTTAATACAGGGGAATCAAAATGTCCGATTATAAAGCAGAACGTACAGTTTCAGCTGTATTTAAAGAACAAGAGCAAGTCGATAAGGTTGTCCGTCGTTTGTTAGATAGAAATGTATCCCGCGACCACATTTCGGTTATGGGTAACAATTTTCAATCTGAAACTAGAATTTCGGGTTTTATTACTAAGAAAGACGTAATTTTCGGCGGATTGCGATCGGGAGCAGTTTTTGGCTCTTTGTTCGGTTCTTTATTAGGCTTGCTTTCCGGTGTAGGCGTACTCTTCATCCCTTTCGTAGGTCCTATTGTGGCAGCAGGCCCCATTGGTGGAGCGCTCTTAGGGGCTGCTAGTGGTGCTTTAGCTGGTAGCGCTGGTGCGGGTTTAGCTTCGGTATTAGTAACTTTGGGTATGCCTAAAGAGAAAGCTGCTATTTACGAAACTCGCTTGAAAGCTGGGGAGTTTATCGTCATGGCGGAAGTACCTGCGGACAAATCTGGAGAGATTTCGCTGCTTATGGAAAGCGCTGGTGGTGAAGAAGTTCATACTAATGAAGCAACTTTACCTCGTGCTTGTTCCGGTAAATGTAATAGTCCCGAAGACTTAGCCCCTGAAGTGCGATCGCACTTATCGGAAGCCGCGCAAAAAACTTTCATCGAGCGCTACAACACCGTGTTCGATGAATCAAGCGATGAAAGTAAAGCGGAAGAAGCTGCTTGGAATGCAGTTCACGAAAAATATGAAGAAGATGAGAATGGAGTTTGGTCTAAGCAAAAGGTAACTGCTTAGATAAGATATGAAAGATAAGGTATGAAGTATGAAAAACACTCATATTTTCTACCCTATCTTTCTAAGCAAAGATTATTCATCAGAGATTGAGCAGGATTTAAAAGCTTGGCATACTAAATTTAGTCATAAACTAAGTATAGAGCTAGATCGTAAGTCCTATTCAATAAAAATAGTTGCAAGTATGAGGTATTAAAATACTTTGTGCTTGATATTTTCTTCTGAATTTATCTGAAAATTAAATATATTTTTCCGATTACTTTATTAAGTATAGAACTAAATACTTTTGTCGAACCAAAATAAGTCAGAAATTTCTAATAATTAATCATAATTAATCACTATTAATGCAAAAATATTACGACATAATAATTATAGGAACTGGCGCTGGAGGTGGAACTCTTGCTTATGCTTTAGCCTCAACTGGTAAACGTATTTTATTGCTCGAACGTGGAGAATATATCCCTAGAGAAAAGCAAAATTGGAATGCTGCTGCTGTTTACGGTAATGGGCTTTATCGTACCGAGCAACGCTGGTTAAATTCTCAAGATAAAAAGTTTCAGCCTACTGTTTATCATAAGGTTGGTGGTAGTACTAAAATCTATGGTGCTGCTTTATTGAGAATGCGCCGACAAGACTTTAATGAGATAGAGCATTATGAAGGGGTTTCTCCTGCATGGGATTTAAAGTATGAGGACTTTGAACCATACTATAATCAAGCAGAAAAGCTGTATAAAGTTCATGGGAAACGAGGAGGAGATCCAACCGAACCACCTTACTCAAAAGAATACGATTATCCCGCTTTACCCCATGAACCGCGAATCAAGCAAGTTGTTGATAATTTAGAGATATTGGGTTTAAAACCGTTTTCTCTACCGATGGGAATCGACCGCGATATTAATAATGAAACTCAAAGTCCTTGTATTCGCTGCGATACTTGCGACGGATATCCCTGCTTGGTTGATGCAAAAGCTGATGCTCAAGTTTGCTGTGTAGATAAAGCTTTAAAACACCAAAACGTTACCTTAATTACTAATGCTCAAGTTGAGCGTTTGGTTACAAATAATTCCGGTAGTGAAGTAACGGGTGTGGAAGCAATTGTAAATGGCGATAGTAAATTTTTTAATGCCGATATTGTTGTAGTTGCTTGCGGTGCAATTAATTCTGCCGCTTTATTATTACGTTCTGCATCAGATAGTCATTCTAACGGTTTGGCGAATTCTTCGGGAATGGTAGGGCGTAATATTGTTAAGCATAATACAACTAAACTTTATGCTATTTCCACAGTTCCGAATGAAACAGTTTTTCAGAAAACGTTAGCAATCAACGATTTTTATTTTGGTTCATCAGAAGATGCTTACCCATTAGGTCACGTTCACTTAATGGGTAAGCATAAATTGGAGATGATGCGCCCAGATTTTCCTCGATGGGTTCCTAACAGCTTATTAAAAGTTTTTGCCAGTCATTCTGTAGATTGGTGGATGCAAAGTGAGGACTTACCGAATGTTGAAAATCGTGTTGAAATAGCAAAAAACAAACAAATAAAAGTTTATTATCATCCAAACAACCAAAAAGCTCATCGTCGCTTGCGACATCAATTTGGAAAAGTCCTCCGAAAAGCTGGGTTCCCAATAATTTGGGGAGTACCTATGCCATTAAAAGTTATGAATCATCAGGGAGGAACTTGTCGATTTGGAATTGACTCAACAGTTAATGTTCTCGATTTGAATTGTCGTACCCACGATCTAGATAATCTTTATGTGGTAGATTCAAGTTTCTTCCCTTCAATTGGGGCAATGAATCCCACATTAACAATAGTAGCTAATGCTTTAAGAGTAGCCGAACATCTCAAACAAAGATTGAACGTCAGTAAGAACAGTAAAGCTGTGGCAAGTAAAATATAAAAAGTTTGATTTTTTAAACTCACCCCCTAGCGGTGAACAAAACCAATCCGCAAGTTAAAGCCTTCAGGAGTTATTGATTAATATGCAACCAGCAATTGTTGATAGGGGACAAACCAAAGCATCCGCCGCCACTCAAAGACTAAATACAGATACCGTGCGATCTTTTTTAGTTCAAATTGGGCGCGTACCATTATTAACTCGTGAAGAAGAAATCTTTTATTCCCAACGAGTTAAGCAGTTAATTCAATTATTAAAAATTAAAGAAGATTTAGCAGAGAAATTAGACTCGGAACCGCCGTTTTCTAAATGGGCTGATGCAGCACAAATGTCAGAATCTCAACTGCAAGAAACCCTTGACAACGGAGAGATGGCTCGACAAAAAATGATTGAAGCCAACTTACGTTTAGTTGTGGCGATCGCCAAAAAATATCAGCATCGTAATTTGGAGTTTGTCGATTTAATTCAAGAAGGAACTTTGG
Organism: Calothrix sp. CCY 0018; assembly: GCF_963920925.1. Lineage (NCBI taxonomy): Bacteria > Bacillati > Cyanobacteriota > Cyanophyceae > Nostocales > Calotrichaceae > Calothrix > Calothrix sp. CCY 0018. Next base: position 59,900 of record NZ_CAWUDI010000035.1, read on the forward strand.
GTTTACAAAGAGGAGTAGAAAAGTTCGATCCCGATAAAGGATATAAATTTTCTACCTACGCTTATTGGTGGATAAGACAAGCAATTACGCGGGCTTTAGATCAAAAAAGTCGTTCCATCCGTCTACCAATTCACGTATGTCAAACCCTGAAAAAAATTAAGAAAGCACGTCGGGAATTAACCCAAGAATTAGGACGTACCCCGACGATGGCGGAAATTGGTTCCCAAGTATCTTTAAAACCTTCGCAGATACAAGATTATTTACATATGTCTCGTCAACCCGTATCCTTAGATTTACGAGTTGGTGAAGGACAAGACACCGAACTGCAAGATTTACTTGAAGATACAAGTTCTTCCATCGATGATTACGTCAACAGTCAATCACTCAAAGAATGTCTTGACGAAATGCTTGTAGAGTTGACACCCCAACAGCGAGAAGTTGTTAACTTACACTTTGGCTTAAGCGACGGACGCGAATTGACATTAACAGAAGTCGCAAAACGCATGGATATTTCCCATACCAGAGTCCGACAATTACAGCGTCAGGCGATCGCTCGCTTGCGTCGCAAAAAAATGAAAGTCAAAAGCTTTATTGCAAGTTGAAAAAATGGGAATTGGGGATTGGGGATTGGGCATGGGGAATTGGAAGTAGTTAGGAGTTAGGAGTTATTAATTGTCCCCTTGTCTCCCCATCTCCCCATCCCCCCATCCCCCCTCTCCCTCTCCCAATAAAAAAACAATGTTAAAACCCTGGATGGTAATCGGAGCCGTAACCTTAATCGTGGCTCTCGGAAGTAATATAATTAGACCGAAAGATGTCAAGTGGTTTAAGCGATTGCAAAGACCGAGTTGGTTGACATTTGAAAAGCTGATTCCAGTTATTTGGACGGTAATTTTTATTTGTGGTGCATGGTCTGCTTATATAGTTTGGGAAAGCGAACCTGGTAGTTCTCAAACTTGGTTTTTGATGGGTTTTTATCTACTTCTTGAAATTGTAGTTGTGGCTTTCACTCCAGTTTCATTGTGGTTGCAAAGCATGAAAGCAGGGGCAATTGTCGGAGGAGTCGGATTTGTTATCGGATTAATCCTTACTTTGTTTGTTTTACCAGTATCGATTTGGGCAGCATTATTATTAGTTCCTTATTTAATTTGGAGTCCTATCGGTACCTTTACAGCTTGGAAAATATATCAGTTGAATCGAGGGAATAGATAGCAGTTAACAGTGAACAGTGTTAGCGTTCGCGTTGCGATTGCGTAAGTCCTAAATTATATTAATTTATTTCTAGTACATTTTAATTAACATCTTGCACAATTCTCATTAAGCCCCAGCAATCGCCTTGTAAGCCGGAGGCTTTCTAGCCCGCACGCTCCGCGTGAACGCAGAGAAATCAATTTCAAGGCTGATATACAAAGTACGTTAAAACGCACTAAAAGTAAAACTCTTGTCCAGTCGTCTTTAGACGACTTTGTTTATAAGCCTGGGAATTTATTCCAAGGCGATGTTAATAATTGTGCAACATATCAGATTTATCAAATGCCTACAAACTGGAAATTGACGACCAAAGCGGTTATTAATATATTGTAAGATTAACTAACAACTAAGAACTAACAACTAACATATGATAATTGCACAAGCTCCGTCTGCAACAGAAAATGCAAAAGAGGAAATAACTTCAGCTTGGGATAGAACTCAATTATTGATAGATAATACTATCGCTCGATTGCCAAGTATCATCTTGGCAATTATTATTTTTATTGTCTTTTTCTTTATTGCAAGGGGTGTTAAATACACAATCAGACGAGTAACGCGCCATCGTCGCAATGCTCGCAGTTTGGGAATGGTTTTGGGTCGTTTGGCGCAAGGGGCGATAATTTTAATTGGTGCATTTGTAGCAATGACAATTATTATTCCCTCGTTCAAAGTTGGCGATTTAGTGAATCTGTTGGGAATAAGTGGTGTAGCAGTTGGTTTTGCTTTCCGCGATATTTTGCAAAACTTTTTAGCTGGAATTTTAATTTTACTTACCGAGCCTTTTGAAATTAACGATCAAATTGTATTTAAAAGCTTTGAAGGAACTGTAGAAAATATTGAAACGCGAGCGACTACAATTAGAACTTATGATGGTCGTCGAATTGTGATTCCGAATGCCGAATTATTTACTAATTCCGTCACGGTTAATACTGCTTTTGAAAACCGACGCATAGAATATGATTTCGGCATCGGCTATGGGGATGATATTGACGAGGCAAAACGGTTAATTTTGGAAGCAATAAACGAAACCGAAGGCGTGCTTCAAGATCCCTCACCGGATGTACTTGTAATGGAATTGGCAGACTTTACCGTAAATATTCGCGGTAGATGGTGGATACAACCCCCTCGTCGCGCCGATACACTCGATTTTCGCGATCGCGTACTCACCGCAGTCAAAAATAAATTAACTGCTAACGGTGTTGATATGCCATTCCCAACTCAACAAATCCTGTTCCACGATCAAACGGAAGAGACAGATGGCAACAGAAATCGTCAGCGAGAAGGATGGCCAGCTTATGGGGAAGTTCCCAAAAGTCGCAGCATTGGCGGTTCCTTAAGCCGACTGATTAAAAATCAATCTCAAAACAACAATGGAGACGGTAACAGTAGCAATGCTTCGATTATAGATAAATGATAATCATAAGTAATGAAAAATATCAGACTGGGTAAACTGTGGGATTCCATTAATTCAAGCTACTGGTTTGTACCCGCAGTGATGATGATTGGAGCAATTGCGATCGCGTTTGGCTTACTCAGATTAGATAGATTAGGTTACTACGGCCCCCTTGAAAAATGGGGCTGGATTTATACAGGTAGTGCCGACGGTGCCCGTGGTGTACTTTCGTCGGTTGCAGGTTCGACGATTGGCATTACTGCAACGGCTTTTTCCATCACTATTGTGGCACTTCAGCTTGCTTCTTCAAATTTCGGACCGAGAATTCTGCGTAGTTTCATGCAGGATGTAGGAAACAAAGTAGTACTTGGTACTTTTATTAGCACTTTTGTTTATTCCTTATTAGTATTGCGAGCTATCTATGGAAGCGCTGAAGATATAAATCAATTTGTACCGCATCTTTCGGTAACGGTAGGAATTATTTTAGCCGTAATTTGTACCGCAGTGCTGATTTACTTTATTCATCATGCATCAACTATTATTCAAGTTTCCTATGTAATATCTCAAATTAGCCAAGAATTAGATGAGGCAATAGAAAGATTATTTCCCCAAAAAATCGGATATACCGAACCAGAGCATAAGTATTCAGAAGCATTAATTCCGGAAGATTTTGATCGAGAAGCCTTTCCTATCAGAGCTTCAACTAAAGGTTACGTCCAAGCAATTGATACCGATAAATTGATGGATATAGCTTGCAAACATAACTTGATGGTAAAAATATTAACTCGACCTGGAAAATTTGTAATTAAGGGAGGTTATTTAGTCAAGATATTTTCAATGGGAACTGATAATTCCACCACACCTTTTAACGATATCCAAAAACAAATTCACAACGCATTTATTTTAGGTAGAGAACGTACCGAACAACAAGATATAGAGTTTCCGATCAATCAATTAGTTGAAATATCTTTACGGGCTTTATCTCCCAGCCTTAACGATCCGTTCACCGCTATTCGCTGCATAGATCACCTCAGTGCGGGACTTTCTCGTTTAGCTCAAACCAATTTCCCTTCCCCCTATCGTTACGACGGTTTTGACAATCTCCGCGTAATTGCTCATCCCGTAACGTTTGCCGGTTTAACCGATGTTGCTTTCAATCAAATTCGTCAAAATTGCTCTAACAATGCAGCAGTTACCATTCGTTTATTAGAATCCATAGCGGTAATTGCTGAATATACAGAAAATTTCCCAGATAAAAAAGCCTTGCGTCGTCATGCAGATTTGATCTTAAAAGGTAGTCGTCAAGGATTATCTTTCGACGAAGACAAGCAAGATGTTGAACAGCGATATGCAGAGGTGTTGAAGGCTAATAGGAAGTAGTTAGGAATTAAGAATTAATTTGTAGATTCGGCTCGCGGTTCACAACAAATATAGCAACAGAGCGAATAATTTATATTTGAACCGAAACCCAACATTCTTTTACTTATGAATCATCTACTGACTAAGTACAATCTAATACTTACGGTATATATCTTAAGCTAGTTGTTTATAATTACTATCAGTAATTAAAATTGAATAAAGAATAAAAAACAACTAATACTCACAACTTCCTCAAATTTTTAGCCTATAAATGAAATAATTTAGTTTCACTGAGCTATTGCTAAAACTGTTCAAAAAATTGTGTCACAGAATGCAACTGTTGATTGATTTGCATAGGAATAGTTTTATTAAAATGAGCTTAACATTTTGTAAAAAATATGGCTTAAAAGCTTGTTTGATGTTTTCGATTGTTACTAAGTATTAAGCGAAAAATTTTAGCTAAATAGGTAAAATATTGCTCCCCGGTCATATTTTAAGCAATCTGTTTGGTTCACAGTACTATTACACAAAATAAAAAACGCTTGTCAAATTAGTTATGCCTTAGATACGATTATTTACGGAACCAGGGCAATGACAGTATACATTGGTAATAGTAATAAATAATTACCATTTAAAAAAAGGATACCAAAATGAATTCCACTGCTTTGAATTACGTTGAAGAAAAAATAGTTTCAATCGAACTTGATTCTATTCGTTTGCAAGCAGAAATCGTTTTACCTCGAAACTGCCAAGGAATGGTTATATTTGTACACAATAGTGGGGTTGGTAGCTACAGCACTCGTAATCGCTACCTTGCTCACTTATTAAGAAAAACAGCCGGAGTTGCTACCGTACAAATTGACTTATTAACTCCTCAAGAAGAAGCAATTGATTTACGCAGCAGACATTGCAGTAGTAACGTTCAATTTCTTGCGAAAAGATTAACTAGGGCAACAAACTGGCTGCTTAATTATTCTCTTACCTCCCATCTGAAAATTGGTTATTTTGGAGAGCAAACGGGTGCGGGTGCGGCTTTACTTGCAGCAGCAGAAAATCCCACAGCAGTAAGGGCTGTAGTTTCCTGTAGCGGAAATACCTGTTTAACAAATGAGGTTTTATCCGAAGTTCAAACTCCTACTTTATTGATTGTGAGTGAGAACGATTTACCCACAATTGCCACAAATGAAGACACAATTAAACAAATTCAAGCATCTGACAAAGAATTAAAAATTATCCCTAATGCAAGCCGTCAATTTAAAGAAACAGGTGCATTAGAAGAGATTGCTCGTTTAGCAAGCCATTGGTTTAAACAGAATTTGTCATCAAATCTGAACCATTCCGAGAGCAGCACAAACGTATACCAGCCTTTGTTCAGAGGCTATGTTAATGGCACTACGAATGAAGCGATCGCAACGATAAAATAAGTTTTCCGACATTTAGATCCCTCCAGGGCTTTTTGTAAGTTTAGGTGGGGGGATGGGGGGATGGGGAGAAATATCACTCCCAACTACCAATTACCAATTACCAATTACCCATGCCCTACTCCCTACTCCCTACCGCAAACGCGCACAGTGCCCCTAGTTTCTAACTATGGGGGTGTAGTGCGCTTGCGACTTCAGTCGCAGTCCTAAAAATCATCATAGCGAATGATAGCAATGATGTATAATGCGGTTGGGAGGTAACTCGATTGTTTAACCTGACTTACGAATTCAAGCTTAAGCCAACTCAAAACCAAATAGTAATGTTTGAAGAATGGCTGGAAACTCATCGACGAGTTTACAATTATGCTGTTTCAGAACGCAAGGACTGGTACAAGTCTCGTAGTTGTCGGTTAAATGCTTGTAGCCTTCATAGTTGCTATATCATTCCTGCGGATGCACCTCGTCCCACATTTGCGAGTCAATGCAAGTCTTTAACTGTTGCACGTAAAGAAAGCGAGTATTTAAAGCGTGTCAACGCTCAATCTTTGCAACAAACATTAAGACGGCTTGAGAAACATGAGCGTGAGTATGTGGGAAAGGAATCATGGGTTCCCAAGATTCAAGAAGCGGGGAAGAATGCGGTCTTTCTCTTTTCCACAATTAGGTAAAAACCCGCTGCAAAATGGATTTATCAAATTGCCTATAATTGGAGAGATAAAACTTAGGCAATCCAGAGAGATTCCAGACGGGGGAGTAATTAAGCAAGCGCGTGTGGTAAAGAGAGTTTCTGGGTGGTATGTAATGTTAACTATCCAATGGGATCTTAATCCGCCTTCTCCGATGCCACACGGGGAAGCAGTAGGAATCGATGTTGGGCTAACAAGTTTTGTCGCTACTTCTAACGGTCTTTTAATCAAACGTCCGAGATTTTTTTTAGATGCCGAAAGCAAGTTGAAATTACTGCAACAGCGCGTCTCAAAAAAAAGGATCGGCTCGAACAACTGGAAAAAAGCACTTCATAAAGTAGCGAAATTACATGAGTACGTCGCTAACTGTCGCAAAGACTGTCACCGAAAGCTGTCTCATCAAATTTGTAATGGCGCTGGGATGGTGTTTGTTGAGGACTTAAATTTAATTGGACTATCTCGCGGGATGCTAAGCAAGCATTGTCTTGATGCGGGATTCGGTCAATTTTTCAATATCCTTGAGCAAACTTGCTTTAAACGTGATGTCTATTTTCAGAAGGTAGACGCGAGAAAAACAAGCCAAATATGTCCCAGTTGCGGCACTGTGACAGGTAAAAAAGAACTTTCAGAGCGTACTCACGCTTGCTCAAATTGCGGCTATACAACCGATAGAGATGTTGCAGCCGCTCAAGTAGTCGCGATTCGTGGACTTGCAGCCGTGGGACACACGGTCAAGATGCTTGCTGAGGGTAAATTCATTGGAATCCCTGCGAAGCAAGAATCCCCCGGCTTATAGCCGTGGGGAGTGTCAATCCCTATTCTTCATACCAACCTTTATAGCCAGTAACTAAGCGACTACCATCTTTAAATACGTGAATTTCAATTTGATCGCTAGCCCAGGTAATTTTGTCTTCAAAGTCTGGATTAAATATACGCACCCGCTGATTGCTGGATGAAACGGGTGAATTAGGGGAGTTGATTGCTAAAGATTCTATAAAAGGGCCATCAATTAAAATATCTAGCTGTTCTAATAATTCTTGAGAACCTGCTGGTGCTTTTTCTGACTGCAAATTTTCTAAAGTGAAGCCGCTAAAAGCCATCACGTTTAGTCCAGAAGCTTTAACTTTACGTGCTAAAGACGCTAACTCGGTTGCTTGCCAAAATGGTTCTCCTCCCGAAAAAGTGACACCTGTATTACCCGGCTTACTCAAGATTTTTTCAGCGAGGGAATCAACCGATTCAAGTTGATTGATTTCAAATGACCAAGAATCTGTATTGAAACACCCCCCACATTCTCGCTTACAACCTTGTACCCAGATAACAGCCCGACTTCCTGGGCCATTTACTTCTGACTCATCAACGTAACCCATAATGTTTAAGTAGCCAGAGGGAACGTTTGCAGGAGATGTTGTTGGGTTAGTTGACTTTATTTCCATTGTTTGCTCCTTTTAGCCGTCATCTTAATAATGACGGTTTTGTATGGGAGAGCGCATCCGCAAAGTCTGCTTGATGAAATGTTATCGATCGGTTAAGTAATGCAGCAGTGAACAGTGAGCAGTGTTAGCGTTAGCGGAGCGTGTCCCGAAAGGGACATACAGTTAGGATTGACACTCCCCATCCATAAATGGAAGGGGATTCTTAGCTCAAAGGGAGTCCAACGACTTTACCCTCACTAAGCATCGTAGAGAGTAGCAAGTAGAGAGTAGTGAATTAGTTTCATCTTCTCCCCTTGTCCCCTTGTCCCCTTGTCTCCCCATCCCCCCATCTAATAATTTTCACTCCACGGTGATACCCGTCACTGTCGCGTGGTGATTTAGGCTGGTAGCGTAGAAAGCTATATCAAATGTTGGCTTTTTGCAATGTCAGTAATGAAAAGTGATTCGCGCAGACAAGTAGGTGAAGAAAATATTCTAATAGTTGATGATAATTTAGAAAATCTTAAAATTCTATCGACTACTTTATCTGAAGAAGGATACACGGTGCAGTCAGTAACTTCTGGCTCAATGGCTTTTACGGTTGTACAGTTAACTCCACCGGATTTAATTTTGTTAGATATTAAAATGCCGGATATTGATGGTTATGAAATTTGTAAACTGCTTAAAGAATCTAAACATAGTGGTGATATTCCGATAATTTTTTTAAGTGCTTTGCATAATGTTTGCGAGAAAGTTCAGGCTTTTGAAGTAGGCGGTGCAGATTATATAACCAAGCCATTTCAAGTTGAGGAAGTATTAGCAAGAGTCAAGCATCAATTAACTGTTCTAAGACTTTCCCGGCAAATAAAAGCACAAAATCAACTGCTCCAGCGTGAAATTCTAGAACGACGTAAAGCCGAAATAGCAGCAATTTCAGCATCTCAAGCTAAAAGTGATTTCTTGGCTAGTATGAGCCATGAATTACGAACTCCTTTAAATACAATTATCGGTTTTTCTAAATTAATGAGTCATGACTCTTTGTTAAATGCCGAGCAGCAAGAAAATCTCAATATTATTCACCGTAGCGGTAATCATTTACTTGAATTAATTAATGATATTTTAGAACTCTCTAAAATTGAAGCAGGCGCTGTTGAGTTAGAAGAAAAAAGGTTTGATTTATATTTCTTGCTGGAAAATATTAAAGAAATATTTCAAATTAACTTAGAAAGTAAAAAAATTCAGTTCAATATTATTGTCGCGTCTAATGTTCCTCAATATATTTATACCGATGCCAAAAAATTACACAGTTGTTTGAGCAATCTGATTGGCAATGCAATTAAATTTGCCTTTCAAGGAAGCATCACGTTACGAGTCAGTTTTATGGATGAAGCGGAAAACAAGAGCAATATTTCTGATTCTTATCGGCTTTTGTTTCAAGTAGAAGATACTGGGTGTGGTATTTCTCCCGATGAATTGGATAACTTATTTGATGCATTTACACAGACTGATGCGGGACGAAAATCTTTGCAAGGAACTGGCTTAGGGTTGGCAATTACCCGTAAGTTTGTACAAATGATGGGAGGAGAAATTCAGGTAACAAGTACTTTACAGGCTGAAGAAGTGTTAGCTAGGGTTGAAAATCAACTCACTATTCAAAAATTACAAACAAAGTTGAAAAAACAAAACCAGAAACTACAAAATTTTGCATCTGAATTAAATATCCGCAATCAACAATATAAGTCTCGCGAAGGTTATTTGACTGCTTTGGTGGAAATTCAGCGCATTTTACTAGGTTTTGATGGTAGTACCAATTGTTATTCTCAGATTACCGAAAGCTTGAGGATTGCTTCTGGTGCGACTTCTGTATGCTTTGTTGAAAATCACTCTTTTGCTATTAAATGGTGTAATTATAATGTCAATATAGATAACAATAAAAATAATTGTTGCGAGCAGCTTTTTCCACGCTGGCAAGATTTACTTTTTAAGGGTGATATTATCTCTAGTTTGGTTGCAGATTTACCTGAAGAAGAACGTTTAATACTCGAACAAAACGGTATTCAAGCAATTTTGATTTTACCAATTGTAGTTAAAAATGATTTTGTCGGGTTTATTCGTTTTGAAAATCGTGAAGCCATAATTTGGGAAGAGTCGGAAATCGCATTTTTGCAAGCTGCTGCTTCTGCTATCTCTTCAGCAAAAAAACGTTTGCAAGCTGAGGTGAAGCTGCAAAAAGAACTTGATAAAAGTCAATTATTAAAGGAAATTTCTGATAATATTCGTGCGGAATTTGACGCGAATTCAATATTAAATACTGCAATTCAACAAATAGGTTTGGCTTTGAATGTCAGTCGGGGAGCGGTTTTTAGCTACACATCTTCGCCAGTTGCTCAAATTACTATTCAAGCAGAATATCTTGCTCCTGGCTATAGCCAAATTATTACACCGAAGAATCCCTCTGCGGATAATCCCTATTTCAAGGAGGTGCTAAGTCAAGACAAGGCTGTGGTTACTGATGATGTAGAACAACAACCCTTGTTAAAAGATCGTATTGCTAAATGTCGCGAAGTCGGTGTTAAATCGATGCTGACAATCCGAACTTCTTATAAAGGCAAAGCAAACGGCATAATTTGTTTGCATCAAGCTAATTTACAGCGGCGATGGAAATCTGGTGAAGTAGAATTTCTCGAATCTATTGCGGCACAGTTGGGAATTGCTTTGGCTCAAGCTAATTTATTAAAACAAGAAAGTCTGGCACGCAGAAGTCTCGAAGAAGAAGTTAACCATCGTTTGGAAGCAGAAGCTGCTTTAAAGAAAAGTGAAAGTCAATATCGATTGTTAGTTGAGACATCTCAAGATATTATTTGGTCAACGGATACGAACGGATGTATTACTTTTGTCAATTCGGCGGTGAAGAAGGTTTTGGGGTACGAGCCGAATGAATTAATTAATCATCTTTTCACTAATTTTGTATTGCCTTCGCTGATTCTCAGGGAATCGTCGGTTTTTGAACAAATTATAAATGGCGAACCGATTCTTGAAAGGGAAACAACTTATTTGAATAAAAGCGGTAATTCTGTCGATCTGCTTTATAGTTCTATGCCTTTGTACGATGATGAAGGTAACGTAACTAAAGTAATCAGCACCTTACATGATATTACCGAAAGAAAAAAAGTGCGCCAATCATTGTTAACAAGTGCTTATAAGTTACGCAAAAACAACTTGGCATTAACCCAATTAGCTAAAAATCCGGCGATTTATAATGGCGATTTGACACTGGCTTTACAAAGGATAACTAAAGTTGCTGCGAGGAATGTTAAGGTAGAGCGAGCCAGCGTTTGGCTGTATGAGAAAAATGCTTCGGTAATGCGCTGCGTTAATTTATACGAGTGGAGTCTTAATCGCCACACTGAAGGAATTTCCATCGAGATTGCAGATTATCCGGTTTTCTTTGAAGCTTTGAATGCCGATGAAATTATTGCTACTAATAATCCTCTTCTCGATCTGAGAACTCAAGATTTGAGGGATACTTATCTCGAACCTTTTAATATTACTTCTTTATTCTGCGTGCCCGTGCGTTTGGGGGGCATCACCGCTGGAATGTTATGTATAGAAGCGGTAGAAAAATTGCATTATTGGACGCAAGAAGACCTCAATTTTGGACGTGCTAATGCTAACTTAATTTCCTTGACGTTAGAAGCCCGCTCGCGACAAGAAGCGGAAGCCGCAAGACGTTGGAGCGAGCAGAAGTTGGCTGCTGCTTTTCGTTCGAGTCCCGATCCGATTTCTCTAAGTACTTTCCCTGAGAATAAATATATAGAAGTTAACGATAGCTTTTGTACGTTTTTCGGTTATACCCGAGAGCAAGTAGTTGGAACTAGCGTACAAGATTTAGGAATTTGGCAAGATTTACAGGAAAATTATGGTTTAAATGAACTTTTAGCTTATCAAGGCGCAATCCGCAACCTAGAAGTAGATTTTAACGCTGCTGGGGGAGAAGTTAGAACCACGCTGTTGAGTGCGGAATTAATCGAAATCGATGGTATTCAATATGTTTTGGCAACTGCACGGGATATAACCGAACTTAAGCAGGCATCATTGGAAACTGGTTTGTTATTGCAAGCAACTCAAGCTATTAGTAAAGCAGTTAATATAGATAGCGCTTTTAGTTTGATTCTGCGGTTAATTTGCAGTCATATTAATTGGGAATTTGGCGAAGTATGGGTTCCCAGTAGCGATGGTAAGGTGTTGGAATATTGTCAGGGTTGGTATGGCGATCAAAATAGATTAGATGGGTTTTTTAATCACAACGGAACCATAAGCTTTAGAAAAAAAATGGGATTACCCGGAATTGTCTGGGAAAGCAAACAACCGTATTGGATAGAAGATATTTCTCGAATTTCGCAGACGAAGTTTAGACGTAAAGATAAAGCTTTGAAAGCAGGTTTTAAAAGTTGTTTTGCGGTTCCGATTTTGAATCAAGGCGAAGTTTTAGCTGTTTTGATAATTGCCAAATCCACTACTAAAAGTCGGGATAAACGTTTACTGGAATTAGTGGGTGCTGTAGCGGCACAGTTGGGGGGATTAATTAAACGCAAACAAGCGGAAACTGCTCGTAGATACAGCGAAGAAAGATTGCAGTTAGCAGTAAAAGCCAGCGATTTAGGATTATGGGATTGGAATATTCCGGATTCCCAAGTTTACCGCGATTCGGGTTGGGAGAAGATGCTCGGCTATGAAGATACAGAACTTGGCTCAGATGCTGAAACTTCAGCACGACTGATACATCCTCAAGATTGGCAGTTTATCGAGCAAGAGTTAAAAGCATATTTACAAGGAAAAAGTCCGATTTATCAAGTAGAATTTCGGATGCGCTGTAAAAATCAAGATTGGAAATGGATTCTATGTAGCGGAAAAATTAATGAACGCGATTCTGCTGGAGCGCCGTTACGAATGACTGGTACTTATAAAGATATTACCGAACGCAAGCAAGCTCAATATATTTTACAGGAAAGCGAAAGACGTTTTCGGGCAATTTTTAATTCTAGTTTTGGATTGACTGCTCTGCTACAACCGAATGGCAAAACTATCTCGCTCAATCAAACTGCTCTGATTTTTTTTCGTGTAGAAGAAACCGAAGTTGTTGAAAAACCCTTGTGGGAATCTTTAGGAAACAAGATTTGCTCTAGTCAAGAGAAATTAAAAGCAATAATTGAGCGAGCCTCGAACGGTGAATTTATTCGTTCGGAAGTTGAAGTTATCGCCTCTTCTAACGTTATATCGACAATTGACACTTCTATCAAACCAATATTTGATGAAAATAATCGAGTAGTGTTGTTAATTGTCGAAGGGCGCGATATCACTGAGCGTAAAAACTTGGAAAGGGAAGTAGCTTTAAGGGAAGCTCGTTTTAATGCTTTTTTTAGCAGTGCCCCGGTAGGATTAAATATTGTAGATAGGCAGCTAAGATTTATCCAAATCAATAAATTACTTGCTGAAATTAACGGTGTATCGGTAGAAGAACATCTTGGTAAAACCGTTCGAGATATTTTACCTCAAATAGCTCCTATCGTAGAACCAATTTATCAACAAGTTTTAGCAACCAATCAACCTATTCTCAATCTCGAAACCAGCGCTGATTTAATTAGTCAACCTGGTGTGATGCGCGATTTTCTAGTTTCTTACTTTCCCATCCCCGGTGAAGATAACATCCCCGTAGGAATAGGAAGCGTAGTCATCGAAATCACCGCTCTCAAACGCGCCGAAACAGCTTTACGGGAAAGAGAAGAAGCATTCCGCGCCATTTTTGAAAATGCTGCGGTAGGAATTGCTCAAGTCTCCCCAGAAGGTAAGTTTATCAACGTCAACGAGCAATTTTGTAAAATTGTTGGCTATTCCAAATCGCAACTATTAAAAATCAAATGTGCCGAAATTACTCACTCGGATTCTATGGCAGAATATCTCGATTGTCATCAACAGCTTGTTGACAATCAAATTGATGTATTCGCAATAGAGAAAGCCTTTAACAAAAAAAATAACCAGAAGATTTGGACAAATTTGACAGCATCAGCAGTACGCAAACCTTCCGGAGAAGTTAAATATGTCATCGGAGTAATTGAAGATATCAGCAACCGTAAATATGCGGAAAAACAAATGCGTTTAGCAACCGAACGCTTGCAATATTTACTAACTTCCTCTCCAGCAGTTATTTTTAGCCGCTTAGCTTCGGGAAATTTCGATCATACATTTGTCAGCCAAAACGCTGGTGAAATAGTCGGTTATCAAGCAGAACAATTTTTATCAAAACCCGGTTTTTGGCAGTATAAGGTGCATCGAGAAGATTTACCCAAACTAATAGAGCACCTGTCGCAAGCTTTAGATCGAGAATATGCTACTTGTGAATATCGCTTTTTGCACGGAGATGGTACCTATCATTGGTTTCAAGAACAAATCCGACTGATACGCAATTCTTACGGCGAACCTTTAGAATATGTAGGTTACTGGGCAGATATCAACGAACGCAAAAAAGCAGAATTAAATTTACAACTCTCTCAGCGACGGTATCAAACTTTAGCTGAAGCCTGCCCGGTTGCAATTATCAACATTGATGCCGATGGTTCGTGTATTTACTTTAACCAGCATTGGAGCGAAATCACCAGATTCTCCACAGAAGAATCACTGGGAGAAGGTTGGATAAAAGTATTACATCCAGAAGATCGCGAACAAGTTGTAAAAGCATGGAAACAAGCGGTAAAAGTAAAAAGACCCTTTGATAGCGACCATCGTTTTCTACGTCCCGATGGTAGAATTGTTTGGGTTAAAGTTCAAGCATTACCCGAAATTGACGAAAACGGTGAATTTAAAGGCTATATCGCCACCGTTACCGATATTACCGATATCAAACTTGCCCAACAAACCTTACAAGAAACTGCCGAAAGAGAAAGAGCGATCGCTACTACTCTACAAAGAATGCGGCAAACCTTAGATATAGAGCAAATTTTCGCCACCACCACTGAAGAATTGCGCTTTTGTTTTAACTGCGATCGCGTTGTGATTTATCGCTTAGATGCAGATGATTGCGGTAGTTTCGTTGCTGAATCGGTAGCAGATGATTGGCGATCGGTAATGTCCCCAGAAGAAGATAATACAGATTTCCAAAACGTTGTTTTAGAAGAAGACGGATCTATAATCCGCAATCTCAACAGTAATTTAAACCAAGTAAGCGATACATATTTACCAGAAAACCCAGAAGATAGCTACAACATTGGAGAAAGTTTTATCTGTGTTTCCGACATTTACCAAGCTGGATTTAACGAGTATTACGTCAACTTATTAGAAAAGTTTCAAGCCAAAGCTTACATAACTGTTCCTATATTCTGCGGAAATCAACTTTGGGGATTGCTGACAAGCTATCAAAATTCCGCACCCCGTGAATGGAAAACTGGAGAAATTAGCATTGCAATCCAAATCGGTAATCAGTTGGGAGTTGCACTGCAACAGGTACAGCTACTTTCACAAACTCAACAGCAATCAGTTGCCCTACAGCAAGCCGTCATCGCCGCAGACGCAGCAAACCGCGCCAAAAGCGAGTTTTTGACAAACATGAGCCACGAATTGCGAACTCCTCTGAATGCAATTTTAGGTTTTAGTCAACTAATGAGCCAAGATTCCAACATAAATAACGAACATCAAAACACATTCGCCATAATTAACCGTGCTGGCGAACATTTACTCAACTTAATCAACGACATTCTCGAAATGTCCAAAATCGAAGCAGGTAGAACATCATTAAGTATTACCGAATTCGACTTACACAAACTCTTAGATAACCTACAAGAAATGTTACGCTTCCGAGCTTCTAGCAAAGGATTGCAGCTTAGATTTCGCAAAACAGCAGAAATTCCCCGCTACATCAAAAGCGACGCTAGCAAACTGCGTCAAGTTTTAATCAACCTCATAGGAAACGCGATTAAATTTACCAAACAAGGTAGCGTGGAGTTGAGCGTCAGAGTTGGGGAAGAGATGGGGGAATGGGGAGATGGGGAGATGGGGGAATGGGGGGATGGGGAGATGGGGAGACAAGGAGACAAGGGGAATATTGAGAATATTAATTCTTTTTCTACCCCCTCTACCCCCATTCATTTAATCTTTGAAATCACCGACACGGGAATTGGCATTTCCCCCGAAGAAATTGGATTATTATTTGAAGCTTTTAGACAAACTTCTGCGGGGAGAAAATCGCAGCAGGGAACTGGATTGGGTTTAGCAATCAGCCGTAAGTACGTGCAGCTAATGGGAGGAGACATTACAGTTGAAAGTACCCCCGAAGTCGGTTCCAAATTTACTTTTGACATTCAAGTAAGTCTTGCTTCCTCGCAAAAAACCGAAATTGATAAAACTAGCCGCCAAGTTATTGGTTTAGCAGCATCTCAAATAAAATATCGCATTTTGGTAGTTGATGACCGTCCCGAAAGTCGTTTGCTACTAGTAAAAATGCTTTCTCAACTTGGATTTAGTACTAACGAAGCTGCCAATGGCTTACAAGCAATAACCAAATGGGAAGAATGGGAACCCCATTTAATACTAATGGATATGCGAATGCCAATCATGGATGGATATCAAGCCACCAAAATTATCAAAACCAAACAGCAAGAAACAGCATCTAATAATTCAACTCTCACTAAAACAGTAGTAATTGCCCTAACCGCAAGCGCATTTGAAGAACAAAGAGATGAAATTATTGCAGCTGGTTGCGACGATTTAATCAACAAACCATTTCCCAAAGAAAAATTATTAGAAAAATTAAATCAATACCTGGGAGTGCAATATTCATATCAAAAAGAAAACCCGAGTCTCCAACAGCCAAACACCACATCAACAGCCAACTTGCGTAAATTATTATCTCCAATGTCCCCTGAATGGATAGCAGAAATACGACAAGCAGCAGCCCAATGCAGCGACAACCTTATATTTGAGCTATTAGAAGAAAATCCCCCAGAAAATCCCCAACTAACAAAAACCATGAGATACTTCGCCGAAAACTTCCAATTTGACAAAATCCTCGAAGCAATTGATTAAAGTTGGTAATTGGGAAATTAACTTTTAACTCCTAACTGCTCACTGCTCACTGTTACTTGTTTTCTGCTTTTTGAAACCATCGATGGCATCACCTAGTGCAGTGGTTAGACTTTGACGGGTTTGGGAATGTTTATCTTGTTCGGTTTTCAAAGCTTGTAAAAGGCGATCGCGCTCTTTCATAGAAGCGGTTAATTTGGTTTTCAATTCTTCTAAGGAAGAAAGTTGAGCTACTTCTTGCTGAATGGCTATTGCTGTATCGCTATCAGGAAGTGTGGCATCTTCTATACCTTGTAATTGTTGAATTTCTGCTTTTAATGAAGCAACAGTCTGGCGAAAAAGTTGAGCATCAGTACGGCGTTGTTCGGCTTCAGTGTTATAAAGTTTACGCCATTTCTCTGCACTTTCCCAATTAGCAACCTGTTCGGCTTTAAGCTGGGCTATCTGCTGTTTCATCGATTGAATTTCCGTCAACCATTGCTTAGTTAAATCTTCACTCATAGAAAAATACTTGTATCTTTTTTATTCTTCTTAGAAATTTTATTGCCAACGGTGCTTAGTATCGCACCACTATATATTTACGATAATTTGGCGTTAGTATAAGCAGTAATCAGTTAACAGTGAGCAGTTAACACTTAACACTTAACAGTTAGGAGTTAGGAGTAGCAAGTTAAGAGTTACTCGTTACTTAGCAACAATATTTTCTTTTTATGTGTGCTGCTCAATCTTCCATTCCGACTCATTGCTCATTACTCGTTACTCGTTACTCACTCCTTGTCTCCCCCTCTTCCCCCTCTCCCCATGCCCAATTCCCATATTAAGATATGAATCAGCAAGATAAAGAACATCAAACGGTTGGTAAGCTTCGAGATTGGCTTTCGGATAATTTGAATATCGATGCTGCTCGCAAGGAAGAGGTTTATCTGGATATATGCGATTCTGTAAGCCTTAGAGATGTTAGCTATTGGATTGAGGTGATTTTTGCTGCTGGTATTGCCACTGTGGGGTTGGTGCTTAATAGCCCTGCGGTGATTATTGGAGCGATGCTGATTTCTCCTTTGATGGGGAGTATTTTGGGTAACGGTTTGGCTTTGGCTGCTGGTGATGTGATTTTGGCTCTGCGGGCAATTATCAAACTGGCGCTTTCTTGTTTGGTTGCTATTTTATTTGCGGTGTTTTTGGTTTCGGTGCTGCCTTTTAAGGAAATGACACCGGAGATTTTAGCGCGTACTCAACCAAATATTCTGGATTTGGTAGTCGCATTATTTTCTGGTGCTGTGGGTTCCCTGGCAGTTTGTAAGAAGCCGAAGGGGGTTGCGACTTCTATTCCTGGGGTTGCGATCGCAGTTGCTTTGATGCCGCCTTTATGTGTTGTGGGCTACGGGTTTGGTATTGCACTCAGCGTAAATATGGTTAATGGATTACGGGTTGCTAGTGGTGGTGGATTGTTGTTTTTCACCAATTTGGTAGCAATTACTTTTACCGCAATGACTGTTTTTCTGGCTTTACATATTGATAGCGTTAGAACAAAACAAAAAATAAGAGAATGGCGCAGAAAATACAGAGAAACTGTCTGGGTTAAAAATATTTTAGAAATATTCCCCCAATCAAAGCATCTCAAAAAATTTGGTAGTCTTCCCGGTAGGTTTATATTAATTGTATTTACTATCTTGACTATTTTAATTCCGCTTTATAAATCATTTATCCGACTCAGACAAGAAATAGTTATTAAACAGCAAGAAAATAATATTAATTCGGCAGTGAGAAGTATTTGGCTAGAAGAATTTGCCAGTTCACCTAACGGCAAACCGCGTTCTTTTATTAGTCAAGTATCAACTCGCGAACTCAATCAAAAGTTGAAGGTTCAGCTTCAAATTTTCACTAGCGAATTATATACGCCGGGAGAACAAAATTACTTTGTCGAACTGCTAGCTAAACGTTTAAATAAGCCTTCAGAATTAGTATCTTTAAATTTAATTGAAATCCCTACAGCACAAAGCAAAATTTTGACCGCAATACCTGAAGAAGAACCTCCAGAACCAATTATTACCGTTGCCGAATTACAAGCCAATTTCTTACAAGAAGTCAAATCGGCTTTACTTAATTTAAAGCTTCCACCACCTGCAAAAACGATCGATTACGAGGTAATAAACAGTCCGAATAAACCTATGGCTATTCGCATAATATATTTAAGCGATCGCGATATTGATAAAGACGCTCAAGTTTTACTTGCAAACGAAATTAGACAAAGACTGAATTACCCATCAACAAAAGTCAGCATGAAGAGAATTGCTGTAACTCCCGGAAAAATTGACTTTCAAGACAAATCAATAATACTTACACCCCAAAGCCTACAAACTTTAGATAATATTGTTTCTATATTGCAACAACAACCAGCTTTAAGGTTAAAAATAATTGCCAATCAAAAACAAGAAGAAGCCCTAGAAACCAGTAAAACCCGTGCAAAAGTAATTAAAGAATACCTTGAATTAAAATGGAAAATCGATCAAAAACGCATAATAGAACAACTCGGCGAAGAATCCCAAGCAAATGCGATTTTGACAGTAACCAGTGAGCAATAACCAGTGAGCAGTTAATTTCCCCTTGTCTCCCCATCCCCCCATCCCCTTTCTAAACCGCACTCGACAGGTGATAATTGATCATTGATAATTGATAATTGATGATTGACATGATAAAACCTCGATTTTTGAAATTCTTTCGTCACCTGAATTTTAAAACTATTAAACAAATCGTTGGGAATGTAGGTAAACGCAGACTTTTAGGTTTATCTTCGGAAATTGCCTATAATGCCATGCTATCTTTATTTCCGGCTATTCTTGCCATTTTGACGGCAATCGGCTTGTTTGAAGAAGGTTTGCAAAACATTTTTAACGAATTAGCACAATTACTGAGTAAAGTTGCACCTGAAGATGCTTTAAATTTAATTGCTGAATTTGCTAGTAATGAAATTGCTAATTCAAAAAATGGCGGTTTGTTTTCTGTAAGCTTTGTGGCTGCCTTGTGGACTTCTTCGGGTGCAATTAGTACGGCAATGGCTGCTTTAGACAGAATTCAACAAACATCTCCAGATAAAATACGCCCATTTTGGAAAGCAAAACTAGTATCTTTAGGATTAACAGTTGGTACTATTATCCTCTTACTAATAGCTTGCCTTTTAGTATTTATCAGTGGAGAACTTTTGAACTTTATAGTTGATAATTCTGCTGGTTACTTAAATTTTCTGACTTACTTATGGAACTTGATGCGTATTCCTTTAGCATTAGTAATTGTAGCTTCTGCTTTCGGTTTTATTTATCGTTATGGTCCTAGTTATTGGAAAAGAGGCACCCCAATTATGCCAGGGGCTTTATTTGCGGCTATTTGCTGGGCATTTGTATCAAATTTATTCCGAATTTATGTAGCGAATTTTGGCAATTACAATAAAGCATATGGAACTATCGGTACTGTTATTGTACTTATGCTATGGCTTTACATGACTGCTGCGGTAATACTAATAGGCAATCAATTAAACGTTACCGTAGGTGAAAGTATGTACCCAAATTCTGTTACAGAAATTGATTAGTATTTCAAACTACATATTTACTGCAAGATAGTCTAATATTCAATTATAACAGTAATAGCAGCTGCGATTTCATTATATAAAAGTTATTTCTCCCATGTCTTTGCCACCCTCTCAATTTTATTCTCTTAATCCCGATACCAAAGCACCAACTTTAAAGCGTCTGCGAACTTTTAGTCGCATTTTAGATAAAGCGATTACTATCCCCGGAACCGGAATCGGTGTAGGTTTAGATCCAATTTTAGGATTGTTACCCGTAGGTGGTGATTTTATCGGCGTTTTGCTTTCAGCCTATATTGTTTTAGAAGCCGCACGATTGGGTGCTTCAAAAGCAACTTTAGGTAGAATGACGGTCAATATTATACTTGATGCCTTAATTGGTGTAATACCTGTTTTAGGGGACTTCTTTGATTTTGCGTGGAAATCCAACGTCCATAATATTCAATTATTAGAAGAACATTTAAAATTTCCCAGCCAAAAGAAAAGAGCAGATACTTGGTTTGTATTTGTACTTTTGGCTATATTATTATTACTTGCTATCAGTTTAGTTACATTTTCTGTAATTGTGACAAGGTTTATTTGGGGACTTATTACAGCCAGTTAAAAAGGTTGAAAGTTAGGAGTTAGGAGTTAGGAGTTAAGACTTCAATATTTATAAATTCTAAACTATTAATAATACCCAATGCCCAATCCCCCATTGATAATTGATAATTGTTAATTGATAATTGATAAATGAAAGACTGGTGGCAAGATAGTTTTCCTCAAGGACAACAGAAAATAACGATTACTGATAGTCAAGGTTATCCCGTACAAATTGCCTATGGTGAAAAAGGTACTGGGAAACCGTTATTTTTACTGCATGGTATTGGTAGCTGGAGCTATAATTGGCGGCATCTTATCGAACCATTATCTAAATATTTTCGAGTAATATGTTTTGATGCTAAAGGTTTCGGATTCTCAGAAAAACCTTTACATCGTGAAGAAACTACAGGTCATCAAGTAGTTGAATTGCAACGAATTATTACGGCATTATGCGATCAACCCGTAGTTATTTTATCAGAATCTTTAGGAGCTTTAATTGCTCTTGGCTTTGCCGAAGAATATCCCGAACTAGTTTCTCGATTAATAGTTGTTAATGTTCCAATATTCGCAAAGAAACTTCCTCATTGGGGTATGTCAATCCTTGCTCAAACACCTTTAGAATTAATCGAATTAATCGACAAGTTACGTTTGAGCTACCTTTTTGCACCATTGATCCGAGAAATCATGGCAATAGAAAGGCGTAACGTACTATATGACCCTTCTAAGTTGACTCAAGAAAATGTATTCTGGATAACCTACCCATATATTGAGTTTCCCGGTACTTTTCTTAAAGTTGCTCAAGAATTACAAATTGCCGCACGAGAAATTGCAAACTCTCAAAACAACAAGCCTAACTGGTTGACTAAAATTCAAGACAATTTAATTAATATAGAATGTCCCACATTAATTATGTGGGGAGAACAAGATAGCTGGTTCCCGCTTGAAGATGGAAAAAAACTCCATGATAAACTTCCGAATTCTCAATTTCAACTTTTAGCTAATTGCCATCATGACGCTTCGAGTGGTGCAGCAGATGCAATCGAAATAGCCACAATTGAATTTTTAAGAAATACAGGTTTTTTGGAGGAAGGGAGTAGGTAAGAGTTAGGAGTTAAGAGTTAGGAGTTTTGAGCTATCAGCTATCAGCTATCAGTTATCAGCTATTAGTTATCAGCTATTAGTTATCAGCTATCAGCTATCAGCTATCAGTTATCAGCTATCAGCTATCAGCTATCAGTTATCTGTTAAGAGTGAGTAATAAGTAGTGAATTAGTAGTGAATTAGTTATTCTTCCCCCTCTCCCCATCTCCCCACCTCCCCATCCCACCATGCCCCATCTCCCCATCTCCCCAAAAAATAAGAGTGGGAGGATGCATATCACAAGCATTCACTCCCACCCTTACGTTTACTGCTGAAGCGTTCTGGAATACGTACAAACATTGCCCTGATTTTGGGGGCTGTTTTTGGGTCAACGCAATCTTTGTACGCGGTTGGTATTCCTAGTGCAGCAAACTAAACTTTATATTTTTAATTTTTTTTTGATTGACAATTATCTAGTTCTTTTGTTAGAATATGTATCCCTTAAAGAAAAGATAATTTAGTGGTAAAAAGTGTATCACCCTTTTGTTATTAAAGTGATACACCCTGATAACAACACCCTTGAAGTCGTTTATCTTGATTAAAGATAACTGAGTAAATTGGAAGTTAGTTGCCATTTTGGCAGGTTTCTCAATTTGTTTTGAAAAGAAAGCAATAAAGCTGTTAATTGCTTGATTTCTCGCGGATTTTTGATGTAAAACCTTTAATCCTGGTTGAATCGCTATATTTTGTAATGCATTCTCCTACTTTCAAAACCTTTTCATTGCCGGGTAAAGGTAGGGGATAGGGAGTAGAAAGAAGATTTTTGAAGTTCTAGTTTTTAGTTATAGTCGTTCTAATTAATTTCTGTAGGGCTGTCTTCTATTTGGAATTGCTATAAAAGCAAAGTTGCCTTGACCAAAATCTTGCACCAATCTCAACAAGTCTTGTAAACCGCCTTGGAATAAATTCCAAGGCTAAAACATAAAGTCTTCTAAAGAAGACTGAGCAAGGCTTTTAGTACGTTAAAACGTACTTTGTATATTAGCCGCATCAATTGATTTCTCTGTTCGATGCGCCTCCGGCTTACGAGGCGGTTGTGAAAGCTTAACGACATTGGTGCAAGATATCAGTTTTAACGTACTTTGCCTGCTGAGCCGCATCAATTGATTTCTCTGTTCGATGCGCCTCCGGCTTACAAGGCGAGTCTTTGGGCTTAACGATTTTAAGATGCATTCCGGTGAAATTAATAGTCGGAGTGCGAGCCGGAAAGCTCACTCGATAATACCGAGCTTTCTATTCCCCATTCCCCATTCCTAATTCCATACAAAAAACACGCGTATCGATAGTAACTCCTCGAAAGCGTGGATCGTAATCACAAACCTGAATTTTTACTTTTAATACTTAGCTTTTAAACAATTAGTTAAATTTGACTAATTAAGTTCTTGATTACCTTTATTTAAGAATTTTAGCTCTTAACACTTTTTTCTGTTCCCCGTCTCCTGTTCGCTTTTTTAGAACATCTAATACCGCATAACAAGTACGGAAGAACTATTAATTATTACTTACGTAACATTGAAGACAAAGATGTCTGCTTACGAATATCCATTATGTCAGCCAATGAATCTTGATTTTGTTGATTCGGCTTAAAATTGTGTTCTGGTGGTAAAACTGTGACAACAGGCTTTGGTAATGGTTTTTTTGGAGGCATAGCCATTATAGGAGTTCTGCGAGGTCCCGGTGGGCGAGGAGGTGCTTTCCTTTTTGGTAAACGTGCTTCCATCGCTTGAAAGCGTCTCTGTGCTAAACGTATTTCATCACGATTAACAACCTGCCTCTTGACTTTTTGTTTTTTCCTCGGACGATTCAGAACTTTCAAAATCACTAAACATCCACTAGCACAACTGAGAGCGATCGCAGCTACCATCCATAAAGGTATGGAGTTTTTGCTTTCTTCATTTCCAGCAGGTGCTTGCGGTGGTATTACCTCAGTCTGTAATGTTTCCGAGTCTTTACGCTTTATGCTTTCATCGACATAACCCAAGCTATATATCGATAGGGCACCCCCTCCCAAAAACATTAATAGCAAACCAGCCAAAAATAGCCAGGGGTAATGCATGAACAAATAGATCGCTACATTTCTAAACCTGTTTATTTTGCTTGCCGGTTCGCTATTGTCTGAAACGGGTGCGGACTCTTTGACTTCAGACGACTCCTGCTGTACACTCTGAGTGTTTTGCATGGCTTTTTTCAGATTTGTACTTCTCAAGATATAAATTGTACTAAAGTACGAAGGTTTCACGTATCCGTATTCACCATCTTAATTTAAGTAGTCTCTTTGATAAATTTAGACTACTTAATCTGCTTTTTTCAATAATATTCAGGTGCTTAAAGCTACCGGACTTTTTTCTGAAACTGAATTTATTTTTATTGCGAATTGAACGAGCCGATCAACTAACTCTGGAAAAGAAACGCCACTGCTCGCCCAAAGTTGCGGATACATACTTGTTGCCGTAAATCCGGGCAGAGTATTGATTTCGTTAATTAAAATTTCTCCTGTAGCTTCGACATAGAAGAAGTCTACTCGTGCTAAACCAGCGCAGTCAAGAGTGGTAAATGCTTTTATTGCTTGCTCTTTAATTTGCTTTATTACAGCATCTGGTAATGGTGCGGGAATCAGTAAATCTGCTTTACCGCTAGTATATTTAGTGTCATAATCATAAAAGTCGCTTTCGTAAGTGATTTCACCGACGCTCGAAGCTTTGGGGCTATCATTGCCCAAAACAGCGCATTCAACTTCTCTCGCAGTTACCCCAGCTTCTACAATAATTCTTCTGTCGTAACTTGCCGCACTATCCAAAGCGGCTTCTAATTCCGAGCGCGATCGCACTTTTGCGATACCCACGGATGAACCCAAATTTGCGGGTTTAACGAAACAAGGATAACCCAAAGTTTGCTCGATGTCATCGCAGAGCTTGGGGAAGACGCAAGGATTTGACCAAATTTGCTCTCTAGTAAGCGCCATATACTTAACTTGCGGCAATCCGGCTTGAGCAAATACGGATTTCATGGCAATTTTATCCATACCAGCAGCCGAACCCAACACCCCAGAACCCACAAATGGAACTTGCATCAAGCTGAGCAATCCTTGAATAGTACCATCTTCCCCATTTGGGCCGTGAAGAATAGGGAACCATACATCAACAGTTTCCGCTTCTGCGGGAAATTGCCAAAGTTTGGGTTTAGATTCACAAGATAATGCAACTCCGGAGGCTAAAACCTGACGCGCTATATCGGGAGATTGCCAAGAACCATCTTTTTTAATATAAAAAGGCAGTAATTCGTACTTCGATGCGTTTTCCTCAGCGCTTAAAGCTCCAGCTATTGCTTTAGCTGAAACTATAGAAACTTCGTGTTCTCCAGATACGCCGCCAAAAAGTAAACCTACCCTTAATTTTGTCATCTTGAATACTTAAATATAATAGCTAATTGCAGATAGGTTATCACAACCTATTAAAATTGCTGAATTTTTTTGATTACATAATCATTACGTAACCTTTAAACAACAAAAACCCAGTCATAACGACCGGGTTTTTGAAGGTTTCATATAAGAAGAGGGGCCATAGTTCCCCAGTTAAATATAGTTAGCAAGCAATAACTAGCTCATCTAAGATAGGATACCGATAGTGGAATGTCAATTCCGGAAAGTTTAAAAGTTTTTTGAAATCAATTTTGGAATAGTGGTAGTGGTAGGTTGGGTTAGACGCACGACAAAATTTAACGATTAACCAATTCATTTATATCGCGTCGTAACCCAACAAAGCGTGTTGTGATTCGATTTGAAATTACCCAGCATACATTTTTAGGTAAAGCGCCTTGTTTGAAAGAAATTTATCCGTTTTCTTCGGGAAGAGCTACCGTCCAATCTTCAAACTGTAAATCGGGTACGCGAGAAAAATCTCTTTGATTCCGCGTTACCAAAATTCCATCATTAGAAATGACAATTGACGCAATTCGTAAATCTTGCGTACCAATACGAATTTTTTGACGCAACAATTGAGAATAACAATTAGCAGCTTCTTGTGAAAAGCCAATTAAATTAATACCTGAAAATAATGCGGGAAAAAGATAGCCCCGTAAATTTATTTCGGGGTGGAATTTTGACGCGAGCGAATTTATTCGCCTTCAATAATGATGTGGGTCATTAATATATTTTTCAATAACCGCACTACTAACTTTTCCGGTCGTATCGTAAAAATAAGCGTGAGTCCATAACGCAGGAATTTTTAATAAGTGAGGAAATTCCTTCCTTAGATATCTGCTCGAACGACCTTTAAAAGCTTTCACTATTTGATTTATAGCCGTGTCCGGTTCATGTTCGATGAGTATATGAACATGGTCTGGGGCTATCTCTAGGCACTTTACAAACCATCCTTTTTCATTAGCTACATCTGTAATTATTTGATGCAGTCTTTTTTTTACATCCCCGATTAAAACTGGTTTGCGCCGTTTGGGAATCCAAACTAAATGAACTGTTGCACTGCCTACTGAATGGTTGTTATGTCGATATTTCCTATCCGCTGCTTTCATAAAAATAATGTATATAGCTTTAACCTGTTGACAACTATGATCAACTAAATTATAGTAGATAACAAGAGAACAAAAACAACATTTGGAGGTCGTTAGCGTAGCGTCACCGGAGGTGATACAAATGGCTCGGAGTACTACCCCATCTTTCATCACTGAACTTCCGCTAAAAGTTGATAGCAGGTTAGAGAAACAATTAAGCGCCTTATTTCAAGCTGCAAGACAACTATATAATGCTTGTCTCAATGAAGCTTTAATTCGGATGGAGTTAGTGCGTAATTCTGAGCTATATAAACAAGCTAGAAAACTTAATCGAGAGAAAGATAAAAAAGAACGTAAAGAGCTATTTAAAACAGTAAGGGAGCAATCAAGGTTTTCTGATTATGATTTGCAATCATTCGCCAACTTAACAGCGAAGTCGTCTAAATGGATTGCAGATAAACTTGATGCTCAGACTCAACAAAAACTTGCTACGAGAGCATTTAAAGCAGTCGAGCGAATTTTATTTGGGTTAGCTAAACAAGTACGCTTTAAAGTCCCTACTCGCTTTAAATCAGTAGAGGGCAAGTCAAATAAGCAGGGTTTGCGTTGGCTGAAAGACAATGTTGTATGGTGCGGATTAACTATAGAACCTATTATCGATTGGAACAACCTAGTATTAGTTCATGGCTTAAATTCACCTGTTAAATATTGCCGTATTTTATGGCGCAA
Organism: Calothrix sp. CCY 0018; assembly: GCF_963920925.1. Taxonomy (NCBI): domain Bacteria; kingdom Bacillati; phylum Cyanobacteriota; class Cyanophyceae; order Nostocales; family Calotrichaceae; genus Calothrix; species Calothrix sp. CCY 0018. The sequence continues at coordinate 87,034 of NZ_CAWUDI010000035.1, forward strand.
TCTTAATGGTAAAAAACGTTGGTATGTTCAATTAATTAATGAAGGACTACCCTACCGAAAACCGACTAACTACGTAACACAAGGGATTGTTGGACTAGATGTCAATATCGCGGCGGTTGCGTTTGTTGCTGATAATAAAGCAGGCTTGTTGCCGTTTGCTGAGAAAGTACCAACTTTTGAGCGCGAGATAAAAGCATTACAACGCTGTCTGGCACGTTCTCAAAGAATGCATAATCCAGATAATTTTGAACCTGACTTTGATAAAAAAGTTGGTAACAAAATTGTTCGCAAAAAAGGTAAAGTTAAGAAAGGTAAAAAGCAGTGGATAAAAACCAGAAACTATCGTCGGATACAAGCTAAAAAAGCAGAACTAGAACGTCGTAAATCTAGTTATGCAAAGTCACAAAATCGTAAATTAGTTAATGAGATTTTACGTTATGGCAATAAGATTAAAACTGAGAAGGTCAGTATAAAAGGTTGGCAGAAGCGCTACGGTAAAGCAATAAGCGCTAAGTCACCAGGTTTTTTTCAATCCGAACTTAAACGCAAAGCTGGAAACGCTGGCGGTTATTTTCTAACATTTTCTACTCAAACAACCGCGCTATCACAAACTCATTTAGATGGCACTCGCATCAAAAAATCGCTATCTGAAAGGGTGCATAAAGATGTAACCGGGTTTGTGATGCACCGCGATTTGTTCTCAGCGTTTTTGAGTCGATGCGTTTATAACAACAAGTTGTCACTTTGGGATGCTCAATGTGAATATCCAGGGACGGAGCCGTTCTTGTTAGACGGGTGGCAACAATATCAATCTGCGAACAAGTAGCCTAGTGTGAAAGTAGGGATAGTTATAGTCCCGTACTAGCAGATGTCTAATAAAGGTACAGCCTCTAACCAGATAAGTCAGAAGGACTAAAAGTTAGAAGGTAATGCCTGAATCCGCGTCTATTTATAGCGCGGAGTGGCTCAATATCAAAGAAGTTGTATGTCGCTTGCAGTCTGGAATATGCTATTACCAATTTATCCGCAGAATCAGCTTTCCTAATTACATTAAATCTTCCTCGAACTTGCTCTTCAAATGTAATAATTGTCACAGATATGTTTTCAGGAGAAATTGTACTAATACGTTTGTTAATATTAGGATGCCCATTTTGGAAAAGTGACACCGAATCGGTATCTAATATCCACAAACTCACGATTGTTTCCCTTCTTCTGCATCAAGTTGGCGATAATACTCTTCCGTTTCTGAATCGAGTTCTCTACGATACTCTTCAATATGTGCTAAAACCTCATCAAACATGGGGTCATCCTTAAACATCCCCGCAAATTTCATCCACGGATGCTCTGTTGTTGGTGTTTCTATCTCTTGGGTAACTATATCTACATTTTTTAATCGATTTTCCATAAATTCATGCAAACTATTAATTGCTTCTTCTTTTGTTGTCGCAAATACTTGACAATCTGGTAAACCCCAAACTGTTGCTTGATATCCACCTTCTTTGGCTTCAATTAATATTGAATAATTTAGTTTGTCCGTTTGAGTAGTATTTTTGATTAAGTTAGTAGTCATATTTAAGTATTTGTAGGGTAATTTGCGGCGAAGTCATATCTCTATTTCATTTTAATATCCCTTATTCGCCGTAACGTATCATCCAACATCAAATTGTTAAACCAACCAAACCTAACAATTTATGCCAATTATCACCCAACCAAGCAGTAATTGTAGGTTGGGTTAGACGCACGACAAGATTTAACGATTAACCAATTATTTTATATCGCGTCGTAACCCAACAAAGCGCATTGTGAGTTGACGATATCGAATTGCACGGGAGCATCGAAAAAATAAGCATATCAAATTGTCAAACCAACCAAACCTAACAATTTATGCCAATTATCACCCAACCAAGCAGTAATTGTAGGTTGGGTTAGACGCACGACAAGATTTAACGATTAACCAATTATTTTATATCGCGTCGTAACCCAACAAAGCGCATTGTGAGTTGACGATATCGAATTGCACGGGAGCATCGAAAAAATAAGCATATCAAATTGTCAAACCAACCAAACCTAACAATTTATGCCAATTATCACCCAACCAAGCAGTAGTTTTAGCCAAGTGGGGCTGGATTTTTTCTACCACAGAAGCAAACCCTTCAGCTTTCTTAGCATATTTCAAGGCTCGGTTTAAGGCTTCACCCACTTCATCTTTATCTGCCTGTGGTTTTTTTATTTCTTCCTGGGCATCTTCAAAGGCATTTTCTATTTTACGACGGTCTGAGGTTTTTAATTTCTCTATTATTTCACGTAAGGTGTTGAGTTCTGCTTGGATGTTGACGGTTTCAGGTGCGGGTAAACTGACTTGTTGATAATTTATGTTGGCAGTGTCGTAATCTCCTGTTTGAATTGCACTACCAGTAACGCTACCTCCAACGGAAACTGAACGATTTTGCGAGCCTTGGTTATCGTTACTCATATCATTATTCTTGTCAGATTTTACAGGCTTGATTGGCTGTTCCCTTTGATAACGTCGTCGCCGAATTTTTATTTCTGGGGTTGCATATTCTGGAATTCCTTGTAAGTCAATGGAAGTGCAACCCATATCAAAACAATCTTGGTAATCTCTCCCGCTAAATAAAGCAGTATAAAATCCGACGCTAAATTTAATCGCGGCTTTATCTCCAATCGCCTGATTCATCCCCACCACGCAATCAATATGTTGGTGAATTGCAGCGGCTTGTGTTTCGCTATAGCAGGCGTTGAGTACAACACATTCAACCTGTTGTTGAAATAAATCAAATAGCTTTGCCAGAGCTTGGGTACTTACAAGTTGTTGGTGTCCATAATTATCTTCCAAGGCTAATCCATCAGTACCAGAACCATGTCCGGAAAAGTGAACGATTGTTGGTTGATGGTGAGATAGGAAGCGGGTTAAATCGTCAACTTGTAGGGCAGATTCGGTGATGATTTCAAATTCGTCTCGATGGGGAGATAGTTGCAGCGTGTTTTTTATTTCCCGCACCTCTTCATCTAAGCGGAGATTACTTGTGTTTTTCGGGTTGGCGGAGAGGATGAGGATTTTTGTCATGGTGTTACCGGGACTTAAACAAAAATTAATTGTATATTTGTCATTGCGAGTGGAGCGTAGCGTAACGAAGCAATCTCAGCACTTTGCGATTGCTTCACGCAGTGAACAATGACAAGCATTTTAACTGACATCTTGCACCATTCTCGTTAAGCCCCAAATCCCGCCTTGTAAGCCGGAGGCGCATCGAACAGAGAAATCAATTTCAAGGCTGATATACAAAGTACGTTGAAAACGTACTAAAATGCTTGCCTAGTCAGATTTATCTGACTTTGCTTTTTAGCCTGGGAATTTATTCCAAGGCGGTTGTTGATAATGGTGCAAGATGTAAGTTTTAAAGGACATGAGATGACAGATTGACGGATGATGGGATTACCCAATGGCATCCGGCATTTCTATCGTTAGGACGGACGTTGGAAGAATGTGCAGCGAGATACCGAGGATTTTGCAAAAAATATAAACCAAAGGCTAAACCTGAGAAACGCTACCACTGGGGAAGCAAACTGTTACAAAAAGTTGCCAAGGGTAAAGGGAAGAAGAAAACTTCACCGGGACAAATGCGGCTACCTTGGGATGATTGGGAAGTTGTAGATTCGGAAGTAAGTCAGGTCGCCGAAAAGTTCGTGATGGCAAACTGCTATGACCCCAAAATAGCGATACAGTTTTTACAAAAAAATAGCGATCTTTAGGTGCCAGGTATCGAATTCTACGTTTTCGTAAAAAAGTTTCTATTTACAAATCTCAACAAGGAACTTAAACGCCTATATGTTAATGTACTAAATGTAGATTGGAATGTATCTACGAAACGATTATCATTTTCACCTTCCCTCAATACATTTCACAACCTCCATCGCTTTATTCCTTGTAGATTCCACGAATGTTTCATATTCTAGCTCCTCTGCTCTGGGTAGTGTTTTGAGTGCGCTGTACATCACTTTTGTGCAGTCTAATTGACGTTTTACTTCTCTTGTCTGTATCATTGCAAAACCAAATAATCCCAAAGCTAAAACAAAACCCACGGCCAGTCCTAAAATAGTCCGTCGTCTTGCACGTTCCCGTTGGTTTTGTTCCCTATCTCTGAGTATTATACTTTTCTTAACAAACTCTTCCTCACCTTGAGCAAGGTGATCTTGACACTGCTTGAGCTTTTCTTCCGCCTCCGCTAACGCTGCACCCCGCAACAATGCCCCTTCATCCCGTTGCGTCTCTTCCCATTGATGTATTCGAGAACGCAGCCCTTCTTGCCAAACGCGAAAACTCCTGTCTGTGTCCATCCATTGCCGTAATTCACCCCAGTTACGAATCAATGCCTCATGGACAACCTCTACTGTCTCTTGATTATCAGCATTACGACTTGTTACCACCAATCGCGCATCTGCTAATTGCTTTACTAATCCCCAATTTGCTTGACTCAATTCGGCTTTAGTTGCCAATCTTCGCGTATCTTCTGTACCTTCTCCTGGACGGACTAATTGGATAAAAATTCGCTGTACCTGTTCTTGCTCAGTTTTACTCAATTTGCGATAATTTTCATCTGCATGACGAGCCAAGGCACCTTTTACCTCACCAATTTCCTCATAAGCAGCATGAGTTAACTGTTTACGCTTTCGGCGTTTCCACAATTCCGTTAATGCAAATTCCAACAGAGGTAAATTTCCCGGTTCATCTTCCACGTCATCCAAAATGCGTTGTACCAATCCAGCTTCAAAACTCACTCCTAACTTGTCAGCAGGCTTTTCAATTACCTGTGTAAGTTCCTCACGGTTCATTGACCTGACTTTGATGTCAGTATTTCGCAACAATTCCCCAAATTGAGGATAGGAAAGAGCATTCCCTAAGAAATCTGCCCGCATTGTTGCAACTAGCACATGATTATATTGAGATTGAGCAGAGCAAGATTGAAAGCTGGCTAATAAAGTATCTAGAAAACTATGACGAATCTTATTATCCGCGCATAAAGTATAAATTTCTTCAAATTGGTCTGCAATCAACAACACCCGATGATTGGGATGCTGGCGCTGGATATGGGAAAGTATATTAGGAAGAGTGATATCACCATTCCCCAAGGATTTTGCTAGCTTGCTAGTTTGAACTATCTGTGTAGTAGAATCGCCAGACGTATAAAGTGGAACTAACGCCTCAGCCAAAGCATAAAAAGGTTCAGAACCGGGACGAAAATGAGTAAATAACCAATGACCTTCATTTTGCAATTTTGGTACTAATCCAGCCAACACCACCGAAGATTTACCACTTCCCGATGCGCCCAACACGGGTATAAAATTACGGGTTTGAGTTGCAACAAATAGTTCTTGTACAAATACCTCACGTCCAAAGAAAACATCCGCATCATCAGGACCAAAGTGAAACAAACCACGATAAGGGCAGGGAAGATTTTCATCAGCAGTGTCAGTAGATGCAACAGGTGTTACTGTTGTCTGTTCGCGGTAATAGTAATTGGTGATGGTGATAGTCGCAGTATTGCTATTACCAGGAATAATTACGCTTTCTTTCACATCCCGACCAATTTCGACACTGCGATTTTCTTCTGTCATCCTTTTCTCACTTATGAGTTCTGTACTGCTGGTACAGGTTTAATCCGTCATACTAAATATATAGGTGACAGTACAAACAACATATGCATCTAGATGAGTCAACTTTGGTATATTGGCTTACTCTGCAATAATTATTTACTACAGTTGTAGGTTGGGTTAGACGCACAAAAAGATAATGATTAACCTTATGATTTATATTGCGTCGTAACCCAACATAAATTTTTGGATGAAGCGCGTTGTTTTGTTAGGTATTTTATATTGTTTTTAATTGAATTATTTGGTTTAATCTCTAAATTATGTTGGGTTGCGCTATGTCCTTAAGTCCTTCCGGGACGACCTTCGGTACGGAAACGCTTCGCTAACGCTTAACCCAACCTACGAACTAAAACAACATCACCAAATTTATAATTGATCATATTCAGCGTCTTCAGGATTATCCCAAATTTTTTGCAGCGTTGCTTCGGAAAGCTTGGTAGCAGCTAGGGTAAGGTTATAATCTTCATTTTGCTCAGATAAGGAATCAATAAAATTTTCAACCAGCACCACTTGTTCCGGAATTAGCTGACGTATTTTTTCGATTAATCTTTGTTCGGGTATTTTATCAGTTTGCATTGCTTGTATCCTCAAATTGTAGGGAGACGTAGCAGTGCTACGTCTCTACACCATTATTAATCAAACACCCACAACTTCCCGCACTTCGACAATTTCCCCTGTCAAACTAAACGGACGCACTGCGTTAATTTTCACTTTCACAATCTTCCCTTTAAGCTCATTAATATCACCACTAAAGAAAGTTAAACGATTTCCTCTTGTACGGCCCATTACTTGATTTTTATCTTTGGGATTCTCATCTTCAACCAAAACTTCTTCAATACGTCCCATGTATCTTTCCGAACGTTCGGCTGCTTTGACATTGACAAGATGATTCAACCTCTGCAATCGATCGCTTTTAACTTCTTCGCTCAATTGTTCTTCCCATTCCGCCGCAGGTGTATTTGGGCGTGGTGAATATGCAGCGGTATTTAATAAATCAAAACTGATATCTTCCGTTAATTGCATCGTCTTCTGAAACTGTTCTTCCGTCTCCCCAGGGAAAGCCACAATTGCATCCGCAGTAATTGAAGCATCTGGCATATACTCGCGAACTTTATCAATAATTCGACGGTATTTTTCATGAGTATAACCCCTTGCCATCCGCTTCAATACTTCGTTATCTCCCGATTGAAAAGGTATATGAAAATGCTCGCAAACTTTGGGTAATTCAGCGCAAGCTTTAATTAATCTTTCAGTAAAATAACGGGGATGAGATGTAGCAAATCTAATTCTTTCAATGCCGGGTACATCGTGGATGTAATAAAGCAAATCCGTCAAAGTGTTCTCACGACGACCTTCTGGAGTTATCCCCGGTAAATCTCTTCCGTAAGCGTCAATATTTTGACCGAGTAAAGTAATTTCCTTATAACCCTGTCTGCCCAACTCTTCCATTTCGGCGCGAATTGCTTCCGGTGTCCGCGACTGCTCCACACCGCGCACCCCCGGAACCACGCAATAAGTACAGCGTTCGTTACAGCCGTAAATTACATTTACCCAAGCAGTTACCTTACTATCCCGGCGCGGCTTGGTGATATCTTCCATAATATGCACCGGATCGGTTGCCACAACTTGAGAGCCAGCATACACTTGATCGAGCAAATCTTTCAAACGGTTAGCGTGTTGAGGCCCCATTACCAAATCTAATTCCGGAACCCTTCTTAATAACGTTTCTCCTTCCTGCTGCGCCACACAACCGGCTATAACCAAAGTTAAATCCGGCTTCTTGCGCTTCCGTTTCGCTTGTCTGCCCAAATAAGAATAGACTTTTTGCTCCGCATTATCCCGGATAGAGCAAGTATTACAAATAACTATATCCGCATCGTATTGGTCTTCCGACCACTCAAAGCCCATGTCTTCTAAAATGCCAGCCATCCGTTCTGAGTCGGCTTTATTCATCTGGCAACCGAAGGTAGTAATGTGGTATTGGCGTTTAGTGATCGTTGGTAGTTTTTCGTTTGGAGATGTAGTTTTTACTGATTTCATGATCAATTTTAATAAAGTACTTTAGGTAAATAAAATTATCGAGACTATAAAAAGATGGAAGAAATACTTATTTGCATCTTGATTATATTAGCGGGTTTATTCTCAGTCGCAGCTAGTTATTTTAACTGGGATTGGTATTTTAACAATTATCGCGCTCGCTTCCTGGTTAAAATAATCGGTCGTAAAGGCGCACGAATATTTTACACGGTTTTCGGATTGTTCCTCGTTGGTATGGCAGTAGCTATTTTACTCGGCAGTTAAAAGTTGTTTTGATTGGCGATCGCTCTATTCGCAGTTTTATAATACAATATACTACAGTGTCGGTTTGTAGTAAGCGATTTATCGCTTTAATCCCTTCCCGGTGAAAGATTTACTTGTAAAAAACCTTACTAGACGTAGAAGAAAGATATAGAGAGATAGGTAATTATAGATTTGAGATAAGTACCTGGGTGTAAATAAACATAACTATAATGATGTCATTACGAGGAGGTACGACGAAGTAATCGCAAGGATTTCAGCTTTTTTTACATTCTGTTACATAGTCATATTTAATTGTACCTACCTACTTAATAGTAAATAATCCAAAAAAAGAAAAGGTTCGTAGTTGCGCTTTAGCGCCTCTTAGCCGGAAGCGAAGACGGCGCAACTACGAGCCTAATTAAGCATCTTTCCAAGTACCGTGAAAACCGGGAGGAATTACACTAGGTAAACTCAATTTACAAACGGGTTTTTCATTTAACTTATCGGCATCAAATATCCATAATTCGCTACTATCAGAATTCCCATCATAAACAACCGTAAAAATGAAATTATGCGCGTAAATTGGTTCGGAAGGATAAAGATTTTCGCCAAAGTTTGCTTCAGTAATAGTATCAGTTTGATGGTCAAACCGTGCAATACTATTCAATATCTCTTTACTAATATCAGTACCTTCCTTAACTGTAGAAAGATAAGTATATCGAGAGAATTTTCCGACATTTTGCTGGGGTACGATAGGAAATTCGCAATGTCGATCAAATAATGTTTTTATATTACTAACTTTACCAGTTTGCGGATTTAAACAAACCCGCGCTAACTTACTTTTTGAAGCAGTATGAGTTTCACCAGTGGCAACCTCTTTAAGAAATTGATTGGTTTGAAAATCTTCATAACTAGCAATATCGACAATTACAGCACCGCTATCATCCATATAAGCATTAGAAAAATGCCATTGAAACCAAGGCTCCGTCTCGCTACGGCTGACAATATTAAGATCGCGATCGCAAACTAAAATTTGAGTACCTTTACTTGGCTGCCATTCCAAAGCATCGCTAAAACAGCTTAATCCAATTGCTGGCATTAATAAATTTAACCGCACCGGAGCAATAAAAAATATTAAATATTCTCCCGCTAAAACAAAATCATGCAATAAAGGTACACCATCTAATTGATGTACCGCTTTCTTGGTAATTTTTCCCGTAGCATCGCTTTTATAAATATTAAGAGTTGCATTCAAACCAGGTGAAACACCAAAATTAAAAATTTCTCCCGTCTCAGAATCAACCTTCGGATGTGCGGAATAAGCTCCACCATCCAATCCCCCCAAATCATCTTTTCCTAAAGTTTCGAGATTTTGTAAATCAAGTGCGTGGGGGTTTCCACCTTCCCACAAAGCCAAAAGTTTATCTGGTAAAGCCAAAACCGAAGTATTAGCAGCATTTTTAATTGGTTTCAACCACTGATTCCAAACTGCTCCCGGTGCCGTCATTCCATAATTCCCGTAAAGCAATTTACCCGCACTTGCTTCTTCCTTAAATCCTTCAGTTTGTACATAACGGTAAACAGCAGTTGCATTACCCCCAGTAAAATGAACCGCCAGAATTGCACCATCACCATCAAACCAATGCCCCACAGAAATACCACCACGCTCAAATCTTCCCGGCCCGTTGCGATAAAGGGTACCATTTAAACTTGCGGGTATTTCACCTTCAATTATTGAAAGTGGAGTTAAAGGAAATTCCGTTGCAGGCTTTTGAAAAGCTTTAGCCCAGGCTTTTTTTGCTGATGACTTTTGAACTGTTTGCATATTAAATCAACTTGAAGCAGTTATACAATAATTTTAATATTTAATTCTTCTAACTTGCATATAGAACAATCTATTTCTCTCTACCTCTTCCCTCAGCGCTCTCCGCGTCTCTGCGGCTTTTTAAATCTTTTATTTTAGAATTAAAACGAACTATTTAATCTCAGTTAACAAATGCTCTCCTGTCGCAGCCTTATTTTACGCTCTAAAACCCGAACTTGCAGATAGAATTCCGGGTTTTATGGGCAATATGTTTATTCGTAAAAATGAAATTAAGCAAACTTTGAATTTAGTTGAAGAGATATTTAATGCAACCTATTATCAAACCTTAAATTTTAAAGCAAGCAGCTTAATTATGGGTACCGATGATACTTTTAATGTATTAAATGCATTGCCGAAAGCTATTACAAGTGCCAATGAAAAAAGTTGCAGCTTGTTAACTTTGGCAATGCATCCCTGGTAATTAAAAAAACTGGCTATTGCCTAAATCTTGAAATCAACTCCTCGCGAGATAACTGTATTAACAACGGTGTAAATTCGTCTGCTGTTAAACCTAATAGTGGTTGAATAATTGAATTTAATTCGTCGTCTAAATTACCAAATCTGGCTCGTAAGAAATTTTCGATAACGGTACGACGTTCGTTTTTAACTCCTTCTTGCAATCCTTCATTTCGTCCTTCTTGTTTCGCTTCTGCTAATCTTTCTAAATAAATCGGTGATAAATTCATCAGTACCTCTCTATCCTCTTCATCAGGAATTTGTTTAATTTCAATTTGAGTCTTTAAACTCAATAATAAATCAATTGCTTTATCCCGTAGGGGATTATTCTGGGGAAGCTTTTCTAATTCTTCGATGGCTCGTTGCTGTACTCTTCCTTTACCTAAAAGCCTTAACCATAAGGTTTCTGGTGTTTGGGGTAGCTGATGGATAGCAATAATTACGGTTTTGAGATGCTCTCCTAAAAAATGAACCCCTGTACCAAAATTCTCTTCGTCGAGGCTGGCTTTAAATCCATCTAATATTGTTGTAGATACGGTTGGGGATAAAATCCACAGTTTTGGCAAATTTTCTTCTTTTGTAGATACATTATCCCGTTTATTCTGGCGTTCGACATCGGCATTGACACTCCCAGCATTCCGCTTCGCTAAAATACTGGGATTCTTATTTCACTTAC
>NZ_CAWUDI010000036.1:0-95519 GCF_963920925.1 Calothrix sp. CCY 0018
CGTCACCACCTTCTAAGCGGTCATCTCCTTCATTGCCGTAAACCTTATCATCGCCAGCTTGACCGTAGAGGTTGTCATTTCCCGTTCCACCTTCTAACCAATCATTTCCGTCGTTACCTTCTAGCCGGTCATCTCCTTCTTTGCCATATAGTTTATCGTCACCACCTTCACCGTAGAAAGTGTCCTCATGTTCACCCCCAATCATTTCATCATTAAAATTGGAACCCTTAATAACTTCGATATTGCCAAGGGTGTCTACAGTGTCAAAACCATCTTCAACTTTATAAACATCGGAACCAGCAACCTTATCTGCTCTAACTTTAATCCCTTTAGGACTGCTAGAATAATTTGCTGTATCAGTTCCTCCTTGACCGTCTAAAAGGTCGTATCCTTCACCGCCTATTAAGATATTTTCTTCAGAATCACCTCGTAAAACATCATTTCTTCCACCACCATTAAGTGTTCCATCACCTTCGATCCAATCATCATCATCTGTATAATTTTGAGAAAATGTTCCTTTAGGAAAGTAAAAGCCTTTAGGATGTAGTTCATAGACAGTATTTTTAAAATAAGTTATAACCTCTGGTCGGGTAAAATAATTTTCGATTAAGTGTTCTTTGCCAAGACCTAGTATGTTGGGAGCCATACTGAAAATGTTAAATATCTTATCCCAAACATTAGGTTCAGATTCAAACTGAAGCGAATGAACCGGGTCTCCAGGATTTTTTATATTATTAGATAAAACAGATTCTCCTTTGTATGAATCAAGACCGCCTGCATATAGATAACTAGTCGGTGAACCTAGTGCAAGAACTCTAGTACGTTGTGGGGGATCACTAGGAGAATCCATATCTATTAATCCATCTTCAAGGAAAAAGTTTCCCTGAGAATGACCTAGCAGAATTAAGGAATTTTGTGAGGAAGAAGAAAGCCAACTATTTGATTCTTTAGTCCATGAATCATTAATATTTTGAAATTTACTTTCCCGATACCAGTATTGTTCTAATGCTTCTTTAATATCATCAGGAGCTGCTTCAATTAAACTATCAATAACTGTAGATATTTCGCCAAAGCCTGGGATAAAGTTAGCAATATCTTTAATAAAAATTAATGCCTTTGCAGTAAAATTATCATCCTTTGTTACTAATTCAATTGGATTTTGTGATTGAAGAAACTTTTGAGCTAACTCATAACCTGTTTTGACTACTTCAAAGATTTCAAAACCATCTCGGACAAAATCAAGGTCTTTGGCTAGTTGTGTAACATCTTTACCAGCAGCTTCGAGACTTTTAATTTTCTTGGCTAATTGTTTATGTTTATTCGCCTTCTCTAATATCTCAGAAAAAGAAAACTTGTTTACGGCATACTCTAATAAAAATTTTAAAGCAAATACACCAACGTCTCCCCAGTTATTACCTGTGCTATCTGTAGTATTTCGGTATTGAGTATCAAGTTCAATTAAACCTTTGGTGCTAGAATATACATCTTTTTGAGGTTCATAAAGATTACCAGAAATTTGCCAAATGTTATCAAACCCAATTATATTCTCTCGATATTTGTCCTCTGTAGTTCTAATTCCATTGATGTAAATAACACGAGTTTTTCCACCTTCTTCAATTAGTTGATTAAAAACGTTATCAAAATCAAATTTATAGCTATTCATAATTATTTATCTTATTTTGTTAGATTTTTGAACTTGAAAAATATGTATGAATACTTCTATCCACACAGTTTATCTTTTTAAGGTCAACAATGATTTATTCGTTTAGAAGAAAAAGGAAAGTAAAATCTATTTTTTATAGACAGATTTATCTTAATCTTTTGCTTTAAAAAATACCGGATCAAAAATACAGCGTTTAACTATATCGCTGTTAAAATATTAAAAAAAAATTATTTAGGTTAGATGAGTCGAAAATATCATATTGCAAAACTCGTCTTTTTTTTATCAGTATTTACAAGATTTTTTTGTTCCTTAAATAATAAGATGACACAAAATATAGTAGTTGTCAGTAAGTTCACTGAATGTTTATAATAAATTTCCGGTCTTTAATTATTGAACTTAAAACTAATTCCTAATGCAGTTCCAACAATTTATAAAGTGTCACAAGATATATATTTTTTGAGGTAAACAAGAGTAAACAGATGTAGTGAAAACACATTGTGCATAAATACTGTTTTAAATATTTGCAGGACTTACGCAAAGCCCCCCAATAAATCGGGGGGTTGGGGGGATCTCAAAATTGGGAATGCCTACTTTTTTGTTGCGGTTGCGGCCATTCCTGATTTAGTAAAGTCCAAGCAATATTTCCTGGACTTGTGTGCTGTTCGTATAGTGTGATGTGTCGCGGGACAGGTGGATTTTCTGAAGTTTCTAGTATCCCCACCGCGTTATAAGCTATTTACAATCGTATTCACAAGGTTTCTACTGAACTCAAGAAAGGAGAATTGAAGATTTCTCTCGCCTTCTTAGGTTTTCTTTCACCGCTTAGGGGAAGTAAGTAGATAGGTTTAATTAAATGTAAAACGTCATTGCGTTACCCTAACCCGTCAGCAAGCTGAACACGGAGTGTTCCCTACACCGGGAATGGAGAAACGACGAAGTAATCACCCAAGGTGCGGCTCATCGCAATAACTGGGATTGCTTCGTTCCTCGCAATGACGGAGCGTATCATAGTTATTTGTACCCACCTACTTACACCACAATTCATTTCCTTGAAGACCAGTTTTTACGGGCAAGTGGTTTGAATTTACTAATCGCTGTGATTGTGCTGTGGAATACAGTTTATTTGGAGAATGCGGTTAATTTGTTGAAATCGGAAAGTATAACTATTCCCCATTCCCCGTTCCCCATTCCCCTTTGCCCTAATACATTAAAAAGACTTCGCAATGCGAAGTCTCTACATGATTAATTTATTATTTATTATTACAGAGAGCTATTAGCTATTAGTATCCAACGATGTGAAGTACATCGCGAACTACGCTGTAACCAGCTAAATCCCATGCTAGGTAAGCTACGAAACCAATCATTGCTAAACGTCCGTTCCATAGTTCAGCTTGGGGATTGAAGCCAAAAATAAAAGAGTTGCGGTCTTTGCCGTTATATGCTGGTGCTACTGGTGGTAAATCGGTTTTTGTTTGAGATTGCATAATTTATTATTGCGGTTAATTTCATCTGTATGTTTCTAATGTAACGATTGATAAAGAAAATTGTTTCTGTCTAAAGGTATAGATACGTTACATTTCTTCATATTGATAAATCTACCTAAAGGAGGTAAAAAATTTTCTTTTTATAAACATATGTTAAGTAAAGATGACATGACGTTAGATAAATGATACATATTTTGTTGCTTAAAAGTTGCTACAAATTAGAGAAAAATAAGTCATAGCAACACTTTCATAGATTTAGAGTTGAAATTATTTAAGTAAATTCAAAGTAATTTAGGATGCGGCGAGTGCAGAATTAATTACAAGTAATAGACTTTAAAAAAAAAGTTCTATCTAATGCCCTATGGCTTTGGGGCAATTTTTCCGACTTACGAGAGATGTTTAAAGGGGCTATATTGCTGGATTCTAGGCTTAACAACTGGGTATTGCATGAATAAACAAAATTGATTTTTGTATTGATTACACCGTTTTTGTTTTCCCCACACCAAAAATTAGCCTAGAGGAAGTTATTAGGATGATTGAAAGTACGCATATAACGCCTTTGCTATCCAATTTTATGACTTGGATAGCACAAGCTCCAATTTTAGTTGAGCCACCGGAGCCTTTGTCGCCGTCGGATGCTTCAGTAGCTTTTTCCGGACCAAGGTTTTTTATTGCTTTGATTGCTGGTATTATCCTAGCTTTCGCCGCTCAATTGGTATTAACAAATGCAGCAGTGGCTGCTGGTTTGTCGTTTTTGGGGGGTTCATCTGATTCTGACTCAAACTCGAATTCAAATAATCATGACCAAAGCGAAAGTTTAGGTAGCACTATTAATAAGATCGGTACCGCTGTTGGTATAGGAACGTTACTTTCGGTAACTGCTTCTCTTTTCTTTGCCTGTCTCTTAGCGGTGAAACTCAGTGGATTGCTATTAGATGTAGGCTTAGGGGCAATTCTGGGGTTAGTAATTTGGGCCGCGTACTTTTGTCTGCTGGTGTGGGTCAGTTCGACAGCAGTGGGTTCTTTAGTTGGTAATGTTGTTAATACGGCAACTTCTGGACTTCAGGCAATCGTAGGAACCGCTACTGCTGCATTGGGAGCAAAAGCTGTAAATAGACAAGTTGTAGCGACAGCAGAAGCCGCAGCATCGGCAGTTCGTCATGAGATAGGTAGTGCGATCGATCCCGAAAGCATCAAAGAAAATTTAGAAGATTATTTAGATACGGTACGTCCCAAAGAGTTGGATTTACAATCTATACGTAAAGAATTTGAAAGTTTACTTTCAGATGCATCACTTAACTCGCTTGCAGGTGCTGCGGAACTGCGTAATATTGATAAACAAAAGTTTGTAGAATTAGTTAGCAGTCGTACCGACCTTTCTAAGAAAGAAGTTAAACGGATTGCCGATACTTTGTATGAGGTTTGGAAGCAAACGGTAGGTTCTCAACAAGCTAGTTCGGGTAGCAGCGGTGGAAACGGCTTAAGCGACTTGGTTGACTATCTCAAAACTGTAACACCCGGACAAAGTAAAACTGATGAACTCGAAGCTAAGTTAGATCGAGTTATTAGTGAAATGCGTTCCCAGAAGCAAGATACTCGGGATGCGAAACAAACCGCAAAAGAAGAATCAGTCGGTCCGTTGCAGATGGCCATACCACAAGCTTTAACAACCCTCAGTAGCGTGGTTATGGGAAGAACTGACCTTTCCGACTTGGATGTAGAAAAGATTCTCGGTCAAATTACCCAAGCTAAAGATAAAGCCACCGAACAAGCAGATAAAATGGGACTACCTACACCACCCCAGTCTTATAGCACCGTTCGCGCTGACGTGGAAAATTATCTGCATAATACATATGCTTGGCAGTTTGGTACCGATAAAATTCAACAAGAATTTCGCGACGTACTTTACGATCCAGCAGCAGATCCAGGTACGGTACGCTCTGAATTGGAAAAGCTCGATCGCAGCGATTTTGTTAGTATGCTAAAAGGGCGTGGTTTACTAACTCAAACTGAGATTAAGCAAATTGCTGACCAGTTGGAAGCAGTTCGTAAAGGTGTTTTAGTACAGGTAAGGGCTGAGGAAGAAAAAGAAATAGTTCAAGACTTGCAGCGTCGGGTAGAAAGCTATTTGTTGGTGACTCCAAAGTCAGAATTAAATGAAACAGGAATCAAGCAAAATTTCAAACCAATTGTAGAAGATTCCGACGCAGATTACGAAACCTTAGCCATGCGCTTGTCTCGATTTGAGCGGGGACAAATGCGTTCGATACTGGTACAGCGTAACGATATTACCTCTGGGGAAATCGACCCAATTCTTGATGAATTGGAGAAACAGCGCGACCAAGCTTTAGTTGAGTCCAAAAACCTTGCAGACCAAGCTAAGTATCAAGCAGAAAGTTTGTGGTTAAATTTAGAACAACATCTGCGTAATACGGGTAAAGGCGAACTTAACCCCGATGCAATTCGCGGTGAATTAAAAACTTTGTTGGAAGATCCCCAAGCCGGAATGTCATCTATTCGGGCGCGGTTGGGTCGTTTTGACCGCGACACTTTGGTACAACTGCTCAACCAACGTCAAGATTTGAGCGAAGATCAAATCAACGAAACCATTGATACAGTAGAACATTCTTGGAATAGCGTTCGTCACGCACCGGGCAAGATTGTAGATAAAGCTCAAGCCCAGTACGATAACGTAACCACCACAATTGCTGATTACTTGCGGAACACTGGTAAATCGGAACTTAATCCCGAAGGTATTCAACGAGACTTTAACAAACTGTTTGAGAATCCCCAAGAAGGTGCCGTTGCATTAAGCCGCAGATTGTCACAAGTTGATAGAGACACCTTAGTAAAACTACTGAGCCAACGACAAGACTTGAGCGAAGATCAAGTCAACGAAGTAATCAACTCGATACAATCATCAATTCGCCAATTCATCCGGACACCGCGCCGTTTGGCTAGTCGCACTCAACAACAAGTGACAGACTTCCAAACAAACTTAGAAGAATACCTCCGCCAAACCGGCAAACAGGAACTCAATCCAGAAGGTATCAAGCGCGACTTAAATCTGCTAGTAAACGACCCGCGAGTGGGAATGCAAAGCTTAGGCGATCGCCTTTCTCACTTTGATCGTTCTACCATTGTTGCTTTGCTGAAAATTCGCGGCGATATGGACAACCAGGAAGCAGAGCAAATTGCTGATAACATTATGTCAGTACGCGAACAATTTGTAGCTCAAGTAAGAGGAATTGAGCGCCGAATTCAAGATACAATAGATGGAGTATTCGAGCGAATTCGCGATTATCTCAACTCTTTGGAACGTCCCGAACTCAATTACGATGGCATCAAGCGCGATGTTCGCCAATTGTTCTACGATCCCCAAGCAGGATTTGATGCCTTACGCGGTAGGTTATCATCATTCAACCGAGACACCTATGTAGCGCTGATGAGTTCTCGCGATGACATTTCCGAATCAGATGCAAACAAAGTCATCGATCAAATCGAAAATGCACGTAACACCGTACTAAGAAGAGCAGAAAGAATCCAAGAAGAAGCACAGCGACGCTTAGAAGAAGTTAAACACCAAGCCCAGAAACAAGCCGAAGAAACCCGTAAAGCAGCAGCATCGGCAGCTACCTGGTTACTTGCAACAGCGGTTGTATCTGGTATTGCTTCCGCAGTAGCTGGAGGTTTAGCTGTACTTGCTAATGCACCAGGTTAATTTAAGTAATTCAAATTGTCTTCGCTAAATTATTAAGTCTCTCCTTGTGAGGGGCTTTTTTTTGTAGTTAAGAGTGAATACAAGATTAACAACCTATAACCGCAGCTTAGCAGAAGTCACAACCAGCAGCGCACGTAAAACTACTACATCAATTCATTACATCGCTTTTTCCCGCTTCAAATAGGTACTTACAATTAGCCCATATTATTGCGAAGATATTCAAGAATTTTTTGCACAGTAATAGTGTCAGGATGTTGTTCTCCCAGCAACCGTTGTCTTAGTTCTAATGCTTGTTTGTACAGAGGCTCCGCTTCACTGTACCTTCCTTGGGATAAGTAAAGTCCTGCGAGATTGTTGCAACTTTCTGCCACATAGGGATGTTGTTCTCCCACTAGCCGTTGCAAAAGTTCTAATGCTCGCTTATACAGAGGTTCCGCTTCACTGTACCTTCCTTGGGATTCGTAGAGGAAAGCCAGATTGTTGTAACTGGTTGCTATGTCAGGATGTTGTTCTCCCAGCAACCGTTGTCTTAGTTCTAATGCTTGTTTGTACAAGGTTTCAGCTTCTGTATACTGTCCTTGGTGTAAGTAGAGTCCTGCGAGATTGTTGTAACTGGTAGCGACCGAGGGATGTTGTTCTCCCAGCAACTGTTGCGTAAGTTCTAATGCTTGTTTGTACAGAGGTTCCGCTTCACTGTACCTTCCTTGGGATTCGTAGAGTACTGCAAGATTGTTATAAATTTGTGCGACCGAGGGATGTTGTTCTCCCAGCAACTGTTGCGTAAGTTCTAATGCTTGTTTGTAGAAGGTTTCAGCTTCTATATACCGTCCTTGGTTTAAGTAGAGTCCTGCAAGATTGTTATAACTTTGTGCGACATCGGGATGTTCAACTCCGAGCAGCCGTTGCCTTAGTTCTAATGCTCGCTTATACAGAGGTTCCGCTTCACTGTACCTTCCTTGGGATTCGTAGAGTACTGCAAGATTGTTATAAATTTGTGCGACCGAGGGATGTTGTTCTCCCAGCAACTGTTGCATAAGTTCTAATGCTTGTTTGTAGAAGGTTTCAGCTTCTGTATACCGTCCTTGGCTACGGTAGAGTTCTGCCAGATTGTTGTAACAGGTTGCCACCGAGGGATTTTGTTCTCCCAGCAACCGTTGGTATAGTTCTAATGCTTTTTGCAGCAGAGGTTCTGCTTCTGTGTACCTTCCTTGAGAACAGTAGAAAAGAGCTAGATTGTTATTACTTTGTGCGACATCGGGATGTTCAACTCCGAGCAGCCGTTGCCTTAGTTCTAATGCTCGCTTATACAGAGGTTCTGCTTCTGTATACCGTCCTTGGGATTCGTAGAGTCCTGCCAGATTATTGTAAATGCTTGCCACCGAGGGATGTTCAACTCCGAGCAGCCGTTGCCTTAGTTCTAATGCTTTTTTATACAGAGGTTCTGCTTCTGTATACCGTCCTTGAGAACAGTAGAATCCCGCCAGATTATTGTAACTGGCTGCCACATCAGAATGTTCAACTCCGAGTAACCGTTGCCAAAGTTCTAATGCTTTTGTATACAGAGGTTCTGCTTCTGTATACCGTCCTTGAGAAAAGTAGAGGATAGCCAGATTGTTGTAACTTTTTGCGACTAAAGGATGTTCAACTCCGAGCAACTGTTGCCAAAGTTCTAATGCTTTTTTATACTTATTTTCCGCTTCTGTGTACTGTCCTTGGGAATAGTGGAGATAAGCCAAATTGTTGTAACTGGTAGCCACAGAGGGATGTTCTTCTCCCAGACGAGCTTGTGTTACTGATACACACTGCTGACTCCAAGGCTCTGCCAATGCATATAACCCTTGCCCTTGATAAAACCTAGTGATTCCTACAAAAGCCCAGATTAAATCTTCATTCTTAACCACAGTAATCAAATTTTCTGCTACTTCTTTTAGGTGGGGTATAGCATCACTTACTGATTCAATATTTGACAGGGTAGGAGTATCAGGAATTTGTTGAGCAATTGAGAGCATTTCTGTAGCGAAAGCCTGTTTAAACTCCAAAGCTGATGATGTTAAATTTAATTTTATTTGCAAGAATTGACGGATTAGGGGATGAATTGTATAGCCACTTTCTCTATCTTCTAAACGTTGTACTAAATAATGCTTGTAAAGCTGTTTTTTGGCTTTATTAATATCGGACTTATTCCAATCCAGTCTTTCACAGGAAGATTTAACTAAACCCCAAGGAATTACATTAGGGGCAAATAAGCTTAGTAACTCCGCTACTTGTTGCGTTTTGGCATCAAGTTTCTGCCAACTTAATTCAAATGCTGCTAATACCCCGCGCTGTGCTGTAGTCCAAGTTTCTGATGAACGCTCTAAAGCTTCGTCATCCAATCGTTGCTGTTGCAGACTTTCTAACATTTCTTGCAATGATAAATCGGGGTCATCCGCAACATATCTCCCAACCAATTCTAAACCTAATGGCAGATATCCAAGCCACTTACATAGTTCTGCTGATGTTTCTACCTCCCTTTCTACTCGCTTCTTACCTATTAAAGCTTTCAGCAGTTCTACAGAATTTTCTGGTGATAATACATCTAGGGGAATTTCTTCAATGATATTGGGGTCAAGATTCCGTAGTCTGGTAGTAATCAGCAGACGAAAACGATTGTTTTTTGGTAGTAGTTCCTGACAACTACCTAAATCGGTGACATCATCCCAAACAACTAATACAAGTCCCTCCGAAGGCTGCCAATTTTCCCAACACCATATTCCTTGTTCGGATATTGTTAGTTGTCTTCCCCCTAACTGTTGGGGAATCTCTCGCTGATTATCTACATGAAACTGATAAAACTGAATTATTTCTGCTGCTAAATTCGTATCTCTCGCATTTAGCCAGCAAACTCCGCCTAGATAATCGGCTTCATTTTGGCGTGCATACTGGGTTGCTAGTTCTGTTTTTCCTACTCCCCCCATTCCCGCGATTGCAGAAATTGCCACTGCATTAGATTGTTGTAGCTTAGAATGCAGCAATTTCATTTCTTCTTGTCTACCAACAAAGTTGTTAACGCCTTTGTATGGAATGTATTTTGGGGGATTTGGCTTTGCCCGTTCCCGTTCGGGCGACTCCAGTCAAATACTTATATTTTGGGTATCAATATTAATATTTCCTTGAGCATAGTTAACAATTTTATCTGCCAACTTTTGTAGGTTCGGCATATTAACAATTTCTGCAATTTTGGGATTAGTTTCAGCTTTGGCTGCTGCTGCTACTTCTTCCATTGCTTGATTAACTTCAGGATTCTCCCTCGCAGCAGATTCTGCTTCTACTACAGCTTTACCATAATCAAATGGTTGAACGGGTGCTTTTTCAATAGCAGTAATTGTATGGGGAGAATGTTTTTTGAGTGTAACAAGGAACTTATCAGTTTTGTCCCATAAAGCTTCGCCTATTTTTTCGCCAGTTTTTTCTAAAGCTTTGGTAGCAACAACTGAACCTATAGCGATCGCAGCAGTAGTTAAAGGTTCCATAAATAAATATATAAGTAAGAGATTATACGGTTGTATTCTAGCAGTTCCGTTATTTTACTGGGTAGACTGGCATCTATCCGGATAAAATCACTTAGAAAAAAAGCGCCATTGCTACCCGACAATAGTCATAACTGTTCATGTAGTTATTTAGGCTTTTATAATCCCGTAATTTTCGAGAGTAAATAATAACCTCTGCTGTGTTGTCACGGTACCCAGCATCACTCCCAAAACACACTACATAAATGAGTCACTTATTTTTAGCATTTTTACGATGTAAAGATTTTTCTTCAGAAATACCCGCAATATCTTAGCTATATCCTATACTCCCGATCAATCATGTAATGAAGGAGTGTTACAGCTTTACCTTAATTTTGACTAAATGATTGCTTTTACTAATTTCTTAACCATATTTATCCACCTTTCACGAATTCTTCCACTTGAGAAACCGATAAACTCGTTAATCTCGCTATTTCTTCTACCGTCATACCTTGCTGCAATAAATTCATTGCAACTTGCTTTAATTGAGATTCTGCAAGTTCGGCACGTTGTCTTTGTTGTTCAGCACGTCGTTTTTCTTGCTCGGCTATATCATCAGAAGTTGGTAATAACTCACCCCCTGACATTGTTACCCAACGCAACCAAACTGCTTCAACACCTTTATAAACTCCTTGCCAACGTGTTAAAGCTAAACCCAAAGATTGACTTACCAATTGATTTTGAGCATTTTCGGCTATAGTTTGATATACACCGTGCTGCAAAGAAAAACCAGCCCAATCATCAGCATTAAAAGGATCGAACCAGAAATATTCAGGTACCCGCATTTGGTTTTGATAAATCAACTTCTTCTCATTTTTATCGCGTGCAGCGGTACTTTCAGATAACAATTCAATAACCACATCAGGAGCTTTTCCTTCTTCCCAAACCACCCAAGAAAGACGTTCTTTTTTAGGTACTCCTAACACCGCAAAAAAATCTGGCCCACGGAAATCTTGGGTTTTAATTTGTGCCAAACTAAAATACACAAACATATTTCCTGCCACATACCCATCATCTCGCTCGGCTAACCAAGGTGATAAAGTATCAATGAGCATATCCATCTGAAGTTTGTGCCGTTGAGTTTCCATTGGTACACCATCATCACAAGGAAGTTCATACTGCGTCGGAGGAAGTGTTACGTTAATTTCAGATACTGTAATTTCTGACATGGCTGCAAGCAAGGAAGCTAATTCATAACACTTTTATTCTATTGTTTGATAGAAGGAAGCGGGTTAAAGGTCAAAGGTTGAAGGTTAAATGCGAAAAATCTGTTGTTACACAAGACATTGCCCTCTCCCCCTCCCCTCTCCCAAGCTTGGGAGAGGGAGAAAGATTATGGTTGTTACCGATATAAAAGTTGTATGAACAAAAAGCGTAGAAATTGTGCCAAAGTCAACACCCTAGTTTGCAACCCCCAGTGGAGATGAAAAAAAACGAATCGGAAACCCACAATCAAAGCTTCATTACCACCATCCAAGCCACACCAATCAGCAAACCCACACCGTGCGCTAGATAACCCGTACCAATTGGATTCACACCACCGGGAACATTTAAACTACCAATACCGTAAAATAACTGTTGCACAAACCACCAGAAACAATAGAAAAAAGCCGGTAGTTCGACGGGAATATATAAAATTACCAACGGTAAAATAGAATCAATTTTAACTTTGGGGAACTTATAAATATATGCTCCCAAAACAGATGCGATCGCACCGTTAGCACCTACCAAAGGTAGCGTTAAACCTGGTTGGGCAATAATCTGGACTATCCCGGTCAAAAAACCGCAAAATAGATAAAATAAGATAAAACGTCCGGTACCAAGAATTTTCTCTAAAGTATTGCCGAAAACCCATAAAAATATTAAATTACCAATGATTTGGCTGTAGCTACCATGAATAAACATTCCTGAAAATATTGATAACGAACGCCAAAAGACAATTAATCCCGCTGCCGGATTTCCATTTACGGCACTACCAAAAGCAGTACTAAATTGTTCCGGAATCAAACCCCAATTATTGAAAAATGTAGCCAGTTCGCCATTAATTTCTAATTTTATTTCCCATAAAAACAAAGCAATATTGATACCAATCAAAAACCAAACCGCTAACGGCTTTTTATTAGTCAAAAGAAAAATTTTATCGCCAATAGGAATCATAAAAAAGTTAGGAGTTAGGAGTTAGGAGTTGGAAGTTAGAAAGTAAGGAATAATCTAATAATTGGTAATTGATAATTGATAACTGTTCACTGATAACTGCTCACTGTTAACTGTATAAAAATGTTGGGAAATACACTTGTTGGAAGATACCAAATAATTAGTAATTTGGGAGGTGGGGGATTTGGTGAAACCTTTGTCGCTTACGATACGCATTTACCGGGTTCTCCTCAATGTGTTGTTAAAAAGCTGAAGCCTCAAGCAAACGATCCGACTACGCTACAAACTGCAAGACGTTTATTTGATACAGAAGCTCAGGTTTTGTATAAGCTAGGAATACACGAGCGTATTCCTCAACTTTTAGCTTATTTTGAAGAAAATCAAGAGTTTTATCTGGTACAGGAATATATTTACGGACACGATTTAGATCAAGAAATCAAGCCTGGAGAACCTATAAGTCAAGAACAAGTTATTTCCCTTTTACAAGAGATACTAGAAATCTTGGAATTTGTCCATCAGCAAAAGGTTATTCATCGCGATATTAATCCCAGAAATATTCTCAGAAATGATAAAGATGGAAAGCTGGTTTTAATTGATTTTGGTGCGGTGAAACAAATTACGACTCAGCTAGTTTCTGCCGCTAATCAAACGCAAATTACTGTAGCTATTGGTACTCCAGGATACATTCCCGGCGAACAAGCTCAGGGAGAACCGAAGTATAGTAGCGATATTTATGCTTTGGGAATAATGAGCATCACAGCACTTACTGGGTTGTCTCCTGATGAGTTGGAAAAGGATGATGATACTAACGAAATTGTTTGGCAAAAACACGCTGAAGTTAGTCAAGAGTTGGCTGACATTTTAGATAAGATGGTGCGTTATGATTTCCGACAACGCTATTCTTCAGCAACTCAAGCTTTAGAAGCACTTAATAATATAAATAATCTAAATAAACCAGCTTCTTCTAATACGATGGTATTAAATGTTGCGCCACATTCACAAGTTTTTAAACCTCGCAAGAAGATTAAATTTAAAAAATTATTTATTAAAGCTTTTATGGCGATGTTGCTAACCGGAGTTGGTGCAACTGCATCTCTATTTATTCTTAACAGTATTAATTCTGCTAACGCTGGCGATTTATATAAAAAAGCTAATACATTTTACGAGTTACAGCGCTATCAAGATGCGCTAGATAATTATAAACAAGCAATAGAAATTAAGCCGGAATACGCTCAAGCATGGAACGGACAAGCTCAAGCACTGTATGAGTTAAACTCACATCAAGAAGCGCTATCTGCATACGATAAAGCTATTGAGCTTGAGCCAAATTATTTAGATTCTTGGAAGGGAAGAGGTTTTGCATTAAATAAGTTAAAACGATATCAAGAAGCAATTTATTCTTTTGACAAAGCTTTGAAATTACAGCCAGAATCTCCCGATATTTTGAATGCTAAGGGACAAGCTTTGAGTAATTTAAAGAGATATGACGAAGCTATACAGAGTTATGATAAAGCAGTAGAATTAAAGCCAGATTACGACCAAGCTTGGTACAATAAAGCATGGGTTTTATATAGTTTAAAACGATATAAGGATGCACTCAATAATTACGAACAAGTTATCCATTTAAAGCCGAATAACGAACGAGCTTGGTACAATAGCGGCAATGCTTTGATTAACTTGAAGCGCGAAAAAGATGCTTTTAGGGCTTATGATAGGGCAGTACAGTACAAACCTAATTTTTACCAAGCTTGGTTATCAAGGGGGAACGTACTAATAAGTTTACGGCGTTATCCGGAAGCTATTGAATCTTTTCAAGAAGTATTAAAATATAATCCTAACAACTTTGATGCATTATATTCTCAAGGTTGGGCATTGCATCAAATGCAGCGTTACGAACAAGCAATTATATTTTACGATAAAGCTGTTGGAGTCAGACGAAACACTTACAAAGTATGGTACAGTCGCGGCAATTCGCTTTATAATTTACAGAAATATCAAGAAGCATTATCTGCTTACAATCAGGCAGTTCGCTACAAGAAAGACCATTCTGAAAGCTGGTATAGCAAAGGTAATGTTTTAGTTAATTTAGGCAAAGAAAAAGAAGCAATAACAGCTTACGATGCGGCAATTAAATATAATCCAGATTATCGTGAAGCAATAAAAGCTAGGAAGAAGTTACAGGAAAGATTAGAAGAACAATTAGAAGAAAAAGATCAAGAGCAAAAAACAGGACTTTTAAATTTTTTTAGAAGGTGATTCAGCGAATAATTATCAATTATCATAGCAATAAAATAGATAACAATTCTAATACTTGAACACAGAGGTTCGTAGTAAGGGCTTTAGCCCTCAATGAAAGGACGCGCATTCCTTACTACGAACAAGGTTTATTTAAGGTACCGCTAAAAACACGTTGAACCAAAGAATTAAACATTTGCTCGCTAAGTCTTGCATCTTGATATAATTTATTTAACCATGCGTGAAACTTTAAAAACCAATTACCAAATTCCTGTTGTTTGTCTTGAGGAGGATTAATAAAAATAATATTGGAAAATTTACTTTTATTTACTAAACCTTTCATGGAATTTGTCGATTGAGCTTGAACTAAATGTTGAGCTACAAAAAATTGACTATATAAAAAATAAGGATTTATCCCTTTTTTAGGAACAATAGCATTAATTTGTTGATTAAAAGTGACTTCTCTATCTGTTAATGCTGCTCTACCAATACTGCTCGCACTACCTGCAATACAAGTTACCAAAATTGAGCCAGATGGTACAACTCTTCCTATTTGTTTACCTTGGTATGATAACTTTTGTGCGGCTTCAGTTACAAAATGATATGGGGTTGTAATGTTATCAGATTTTATCCACTCAATATAATCGCCGTAATTTTCAGAATTTATCCGTGGTGGTGTATTTCCTGTAATAACTTTTCCTAAATTACCGATTTTTTCTAATTCCCATCCATAAGGATTGGTAAGTGGATTGCCGAACATTTCCAAAAACTGCGATCGCAACAATTTTTCTGTAAGTTTAATGGCTTCTTCCCGTTTGCGGCGTATTCTATCGGCTTTGTCTAAGATAGCAACAATCCGACGCTGTTGTTGTAGGGATGGCAGGGGAATTTTAAGTTTCTCAATCCGAAAAAGCGCTAATTTTGGTTGACTTGTAGCCTTTATTTGCTTTCTTATTTCATGCTGCCCTAAAGTATTTAGATAATAAACTAAATAACTTGCATCTAATTTATTTTTATCTTTAATCGCAAGCTTGGCTGCATTTTCAGTTAAATTTGCTCCACAAAGGTGTTGGGGAACAATACCTGCAATACCGATGCTTCCGGCAATAGAGATGTAAATATCTTCGTGAGAAATTGTATACTGCGAAATTTTGGAATGTGTTTCTTTGGTTAAATAACGCAAGTTTGTTTCATCTATCGATCCAAAAGCAAAATCACGCACGCGCAGATATGGATACTGTGTACGGCTGCGAGCATATTTATCTCCCTTGGGTAGTCTTTTTCCTCCTTTAACTGTTACTAAATCACCAAGATGACGAATTGAATAAATAGATTTCTCTGGAAAATATTTATATAGTTTGAATTCACACTCACACCTAACCCCCCTTCCCCCCTTCCCTGCAAGGGAAGTGGGGTTCTGAAGCCTCTCTCCGCTAGCCGTAAGCGGCCACTGCGTGAACGGGGAGAGGTTTGGAGGAGGGGTCTTTTCATTTTCAGATATAATAGATTTCAATCCAGTAATTCCTCTAAATCGTTCAAATCTTCGCGAATCTCATTTTCCAATTTCCGCAACTTTTGCAAAATCACCTTTGGCGGCTCGTATTCTACCTTTTCGTATTCAATTTTCTTGTATATTTCGATTGATAAATCGTAACTATTCTGTTTTATCTCTTCCTTAGCAACAAAAAACGCTTTATTAGTACGTGTCTGCTCTTGGGAATTTCTCTGCTTCCACTGCTGCAATAAATCCGGAATATCATTATCTTCCACTGGCTGACGCTTATCATCTAAAGAGAAACCATCTGCTTGCATATCGTAAAACCAGACATAATTGGTTCCCCCTACCTCAGTTTTAGTAAAAATTAAAACCGCTGTTGAAACACCTGCATATGGCTTAAATACCCCGGAAGGCATGGAAATAATTGCATCTAACTTATGCTCTTCTACCAATATTTTGCGGATATTTTGATGTGCTTTTGAAACTCCAAATAATACCCCATCCGGTACAATTACTGCGGCTCTTCCGCCAATTTTTAATAACCTGAGAAATAAAGCAATAAATAACAATTCTGTCTTCGCAGTATCAATTACCTCTATTAAATCCTTGGCAATAGTGGACTTTTCCAGCGAACCCTTGAAAGGTGGATTTGCCAAAATTAACGTAAACGCTTCACTAATTTCCTCGTAATCTTGAGAAAGCGAATTCCGCGCTTCAATTTGCGGGTTTTCGATGCCGTGTAACATCAAATTCATGCTGCAAATTCGCAACATGGTAGCATCAAAATCAAATCCGTGAAACTGGGAATTAAGAGATGAATCCTTTAAATTAGCTAAATATTGCGCCGCAGCCACCAAAAAACCCCCAGTACCGCAAGCTGGGTCGCAAATAATATCTGTAACTCCCGGTGACATCAATTCCACTATCATTTTAATAATGTGTCGCGGGGTGCGGAATTGTCCGTTAGTTCCTGCTGAGTTCAACTTCGAGAGCATATACTCATATAAATCTCCCGATATATCCCTATCTTCTGAAGGGATATCATCAATTTGTTGCACCACATTTGCTAATAATGAGGGATTTCCAATTAAAAAAACGGCATCCTTCATATGTCGAGTATATGCATTTTCCCTTGTAATTCCGCCCAAATTTTTGATCAAAGGAAAAGCCTCATCTCGCACAATCTGCAACGTTTCCTCAGAATTGGCGAGATTCTTTAAAAAACTCCAGCGACAATGCTGTTGCTCCGGTAAAAAAATCGGCTTGCTGAAAAATTTATTCTCCTCCAAATCATCCAAGCGCTTAATAAATAACAGGTAAGAAATTTGCTCGATTGCCGAAAGGGGATTACTAATCCCATTATTCCAGAAAGTAGTCAAAAGGCGGTCAACCTTTGACTTCATTTCACCCGTGATCATTTTTTCAATTACCAATTAACAATGAACAGTTAATGCACTTAAGAAACCAACTTATCATCTAACAACGAGGATTTAACCATCCCACCCGATGATAATTGATAATTGTTCATTGATAACTGACTACTGAATATTGACTTCATGTAAATAGGTTCCCATTTGGAAATCATTGATTCGAGTAGTACTTCTACTGCGAATAAATGAGTCTGTATTATCGATCGCAGACTTGAGTTCCGATGCAGCAGCTTTGTCTAATTTGGCGATAATACGCTTTTTACTGTTATACTCAGCTAGTTTGACTCGTGCTTTAGCGAAAGCTGGCGTACCTTCGGGTACCTCTTGCAGATATTCAATAGCAGTATTAAACTTACCTAATTCTGCTTGGTTATAAGCTTGTTGTAAAAGGTAAGTTGCTCTTACAAGCTGCTTTTGCTCGTATTCTGCTAACTTTTGCGCGATTAATTCACCATCTGAAGTTTCTTTGGGAATTTGACGCAGGTAATGTAAAGCAGCGCTGAAGTCTTTTTCTGCGGCTTTTTCATAAGCTTTTGCGAGATATTCGTCTTTGTGCAACTCAATATAAGCCTGCGCTTTCTTTACCAATACATCTGTTTTTGTTTGCCAATATGAAATATCGGGAATATCAACTGTACTGGTAATTACATCTCCCCAGCGTTTTTGTTCGGAAGCTATTTTCGCGGCTTCGTATTTCTGAGCGGCAACTTGCCATTCCTGCTGCCATTCACCAATTGTAGCTTGAGCCTCTGGATAAACATTACTATCGGAAGGAATCGATTTTACTAAAGCGATCGCACCTTGCAAATCTCCAGATTGAAATTCTTTCTGTGCTTCAGATAATGTTTGATTTTCGCCCGATACTGGAGAATGATTCATCAAAGAATAAGCTCCAAATCCGATAATCGCAGAATTAGCAGCTAAGCCAATTTTCATTCCTGTTAATAAAGGAGATGAATCCGATTTTTCCGATTTGGAACTTCTAAAATAGCTATTATTTTGAGGAGTATCTGAGTAAACGGTATACTCCGCATCAATAATTTGAGCAGCTGCATCTACAGGAATATGCTTGAGTGCTTGCAGTACATCTGAAGTTGTTTTAAAACGTTCTTGATGGTTGTAACGAGTCATTTTACTAATTATAGCAGCAACATAATCGCTAACTGCGGTATTTCGACTGCGCCACAATACTTCATTATTTGATGGGTGTTTTTTTAATTGTAGAGGTGTTAATCCCGTTAAAGCCTGAATAGCAATCATTCCCAAAGCATAAATATCGCTCGAAGGTTGAGTTTGCCCAATAAATTGTTCTGGAGGTATGTAACCTAAAGATGTAACCGGAATTGAATAAATAGGTAATACTTCATCTTTTCCAAAATCAACTGGTTGAATGGAACCGAAATCAATTAATACTAATTTACCATCCCTGGCACGTCGAATTAAATTCTCTGGCTTGACATCGCAATGTATTACACCTTGAGAATGAACGTATTCTAAAATACTTAAAACATCTTTTAAGAACTTAACAACGTCGTTTTCGCTCCAAAAATGCTCTGGATTTTTATTTTCTGGTAATTCCGCACTGAGGGAATGTCCCTCAATAAATTCTTGCACCAAATAAAAACGTTCGTTTTCTTCAAAACAAGAAATTAGCTGAGGAATTTGTTTATGATGTCCCAAATGCTTGAGAGTACGAGTCTCGGTAAGAAAACGCAACCTCAAATCTTGCAAAAAACTCGGCTGTAAACTTGTTACCTTGAGTTGTTTTACAACACACTTAGGGTTGTTCGGATGTTCAATATCCACTGATATATATGTCTGTCCAAATACCCCTGCACCCAGGCTTTGGACAATTTGGTAACGCTCTTGCAGTACCTTTCCAATCATATAGTTGGTCATGAGCTAGTTACTTAATCACTCCATTACTTAGGTTTTCGCAGCATCCCTTAGATTTCCGGAAATCCTTATGAATTAATAGCTTGAAGCATTTATTTGTTATTCTGTAAATGTAATAAATACTGGAATATATGTATATTTTCATATCAATATATAGTTATATACCTTTTCAGGTACTGAGTAAAAAATATTTCAACCGCTTTAGAGTATAAGAATTATTTTTTACCAATACCATATTTCCGTAGCGATATTTTTTGTATCAGGTATTGCTACACGGTATATGGAGAGGGAGTTAAGCGGTTAAGAGTTAGGAGTTGGTAATTGGTAATTCTTGTCCCCATCTCCCCATCTCTCCCTCTCCACCCTCTCCCCACCTCATATCTATAAACTTTTGTATCTATACTCAGAATTTCTGAGCAAAATTTCCGATAAATAACCGAGATATTTTTTTATACTAATATTTTGTACTGACTAATGGAAACTAAGAATAAAACAGGGGCTTGGTGGAAATATGTACTCTTATTTACATTGCTTTTAACATTTAGACCAATTTCCTTTTTTATCCGACAGGCGCAAAGCGGGCACCCACTGGACGTTAACTACTTTTGGACTGAACTTTCACCATTTGGATTATTGCAACATTGTTACAACGGTAACGGCGGTAAGGATTGGAAAATTGGTGAATGTAAAATAACGGCTTTAAATGCAGAACAATTACGTAATCTGCCTTCCATCAGAAAGTTTGCTCTCTCTCTTGTTAATCGCGATCGCAATATCAATAATTTACCTTCTTTGGGAGAGGATAAACTACTTACGAGAGCAGCGCAACTTCATGCAGAAGATATGCTTTCGAGAAGATATTTCAACCATGTGTCTCCCGAAGGTACAAATCCCCGTCAACGTTATCTAATAGTTGGTGGTAGTAGCCAGTTAGGAGTTGGTGAAAATATAGCTACAGGTGCTACCAAAGGTTTAGGCTTGACTTACGGTGAAACAGAAAAATGGCAGCGCGGTTGGATGTATAGCAATGGGCATCGCGCTAACCTTCTGACTCCGGAATATAGAAAATTTGGCTATGGAATTGCTGTTGGTGCTGATGGGCAAAGTTATGCGGTGCAGATGTTTTCTGATTAAGCGCTTGTTGCCACTCTTAGAACCATTCTTCACCAATATTAAAAAATACCTGGAGTGGGTGTTAGCACATTTCTAGAATCATAGCGTCGCTTTGCACTAACGAGCTTACCCCAGTAAGGGCGAAAATGCTGCTTCCAATCTTTTTGAGTCAGAGGAATTGCGTCTATGGGATAAAAATCACCACCAAGGTTACGATTCTCTTCAAATAGTCTGCGGTTGTCAGCTACCATCCGCTCCACAACTGCATCTTCAGGTGGAACTGCGGTTCGCAAGATTGCAAATAAAAATACAATTTCCTCTTGGGGAACTCTAAACAACGGCAGTTGAAAGCGCTTGGTTTTCACTGGATACAGCAATACTGCACCTTGCCCTGTATCGGAAACAGTTAAGTCAGAAACAACGTCACCGACAAAGCTTTCCACCTTTGAATCAGGTACAAATAAATCCAACCAGGGATGAGGAAAATACCATACTCCAATTGACTTAAGTTGTTCGACTAAAGGTGCTAAGCGGTTGATAAAGTCGAAATAAGATTTGTCTTCTATTTGTTCGCTGCCAGGAATATAGTTTAAATCCTGCAATAGCGTATTATTATCGGGAGGAGTTTCTCGATTGTAAAAGCTTGCCACTTCTAATAAATAACGCCACCCGCCATTTCCTGACGGTACTACCTGCCCTTCTAAAAAGCTGAACCGTTCATCAGCAACAAGTAAACGTTGCACGTTAACAAAAGTAGCTAAATCATCGTAAAACAACTGAAATACGCGAGCTTTCTCAAAAGCGGGAATCAACTTTATAGTTGCTTTGACTATAATTGCACATTGACCCAACCCTGCTAACACAGCTGCAAATAAATCTCGATTTTGTTCGCGAGAACAAGTCATCAGCTTCCCGTTACCCGTGACTACTTCTAACGACAATACATTATCAACTTGTACCCCGTTACGATAGCTTGTACCACCAATACCTCCTAAAGACAAAGTACCGCCTATAGAAAGTTCTATATAATCCGTGAAAACAGGTGGTGTCAATCCTTGCTGTAAAGTTGCTTGCAATAGCTCCCTCCATAGTACCCCTGCATCTACTTCTGCTCGATCTGAAGTAATAGAATGAATTTGGTTAAGAGTACTAGTGTCAATGACTACGCCTGATTCTACCTGAGACTGGCCGTAAACAGAATGAGCTTGACCTCGTGCGGCAACTTTAATATTATGAGCTTGGGCAAATTTAATAATGCGGATAATATCTTCTACTGAACCTGGTTTGAGTACGGCTTTTGGCTGGCGATTTATAATGTGACCAAAATCATCTGAGAAAGCTGTAAGTACCGCTTCGTCAATCAGAAGTTCTCCATCTAGTTGTGGTATATCTGCTATGGAGCCAGTATTAGCAGAAGTTACCCAGGAATTATTTACTAAATCAAACCCGATTACAGTTACACCTACAACCAAGCCTTGTAAAATATTACGGCGGGAAATATTGTTTTTCATCACTTTTCATCAT
Source organism: Calothrix sp. CCY 0018 (assembly GCF_963920925.1). NCBI lineage: Bacteria > Bacillati > Cyanobacteriota > Cyanophyceae > Nostocales > Calotrichaceae > Calothrix > Calothrix sp. CCY 0018. Next base: position 22,267 of record NZ_CAWUDI010000036.1, read on the forward strand.
GTGCGCTCAAATGATTATCATACTTTTTGGTACATTATGAAACTTTATTTATTAGGAATTACAGGGATTTCAATGATAAATTCTGTTCCTTTTCCTAATTTTGAATTACAATAAATTTTACCGTTATGTTTGGAAACGATAATTTTATAAGTAATAGATAAACCCAATCCCGTACCGTCACCAACTGGTTTGGTTGTAAAAAATGGGTCAAATATTTTTGAATGTACTTCTTCTGTCATTCCACAACCATTATCAGCGATTCTAATTACTACATAATTGTTATCGGATAATTCTGTAATAATCTGAATTTGTGGCTTTAAAGATTGATTTTTATTCTCATCTATTTCTTTTTCCAATCCATCGATAGCATTAGCAATAATATTCATTAAAGCTTGATTTAATTGACTGGGATAACATTCAATTAATGGAAGTTTACTATACTGTTTAATAATAGCGATTTCGTCAGAATATGCTTTTGACTTCAAACGATTTTGCAGAATCATCAAAGTACTATCAATACCTTCATGAATATCTACTTGCTTGAAATCCGCTTCATCGAGACGGGAGAAATTACGCAACGACAGCACAATATCGCGAATACGCTGTGTTCCTACTTGCATTGACTGATGAATTTTAAAAATATCTTCTTTCAGAAAATCAAGTTCAATAGCTTCAATTTCATCTTGAATTTCTATGGGAGAATTAGGAAAATATTCTTGATAAAGTTCTACTAATTTTAATAAATCTTGAAAATACTGTTTCGCATGAGTAATATTTCCATCAATAAATGTGATGGGATTATTAATTTCGTGAGCAACTCCTCCAACTAATTGCCCCAATCCAGACATTTTTTCTGTATGAATTAGCTGAATTTGAGTATCTTGAAGTTCTTGTAGAGTCTCTTGAATCTGATGATTCTTATCGCTTAACTCTTGGGTTCTTTCTTGTACTCTTATTTCAAGCTGCTGATTAGCTTTTTGTAATTCAGCTTCAGCAATTTGACGCTGCTTTAAATACTCGTTTAATAATCGCATTACTATCAGCCATGCTGGAATCAACATTACTAAACTAAAGCCCGCAAACAAACTGGTAAATAATAGCTGTTTGCGATATCTAATAACTTTATCTTGAAGTTGTTCGGAGATGGCAAGATTGATTTTTTCTACACCATCATGATATTTTTGTTTCTCGGATTGATATTGTTTGCTTGATAATAGTGCTTGTGATAATTCCTTTTGACCATTTTTTACCAAATCAAAAGATTGGTATTCCATTTGCACTAATTTTTGATTTGCAATATCAGTTTTTTTCGCATTTTTACTAGAATATACTTTTGGTGCTAAACTAATCGAATTTTTGATAGCAGCATCTAACTTTGGTTCAAATTGCCGGTATCTTTTCTCCCACATCCGATTACCTGTAGCGGCATTCATGCGTGATGACATTGTTAATACTTCATCAAGATAGACAATTTCATTACTTAAGGTTTGAAGCTGTAGTTCGGATGTCATTATATTTTTAAATTTGTCATACGCTCGCCAAGTTAAAACAATTTGAGGTACAAACAAAAATACAGTTAGCGCTGCTGTTGTCTTAATTGTTATAGATGGATGTTGAGTAATAAAACGGTAAAATTTGCTTGAATAAAGACTTGATTCTTTTTTCTTTACAGCCGAACCTCTTAAAATATTATGTAACATTTTCACGCCCTGTAACTAGCAATTATATGTATAGTTTTCCCCTAAATGTGATTTATCTAACATCAGGTGATGGGGATGGGGAGACAAGGGGACAAGGAGAAATATTAAGCTTCTAACTTCTAACTCCCAACTCTTAACTCAGGAATAATGGGATATTGTTAAAGAACAAAGAAACGTGAAGTAAAGATGAAGCTGGCAGCAAGAATTAGTCAGGTATCGCCTTCTCTAACTTTGGCGATCGCCGCGAAAGCCAAGGCTATGAAAGCGGAAGGTATTGATGTTTGTAGTTTTAGCGCTGGGGAGCCGGATTTTGATTCGCCAGCCCATGTTAAGGCTGCGGCAAAGAAGGCATTGGATGAAGGAAAGACAAAATATGGCCCTGCGGCAGGTGAGCCGAAACTAAGGCAGGCGATCGCCGATAAGTTGCAAAGGGAAAATAATCTGCCTTATCAAGCGGAGAACATCATCGTTACGAATGGTGGTAAGCATTCTCTGTTTAATTTAATGCAGGCTTTGATTGAACCGGGTGATGAGGTAATTATTCCCGCACCTTACTGGGTGAGCTATCCAGAGATGGTTAAGTTAGTCGGCGGCAATCCAGTAATTGTCATGACTGATGAAGCAAATGGGTATAAAATACAGCCGGAAATCTTGAGAAGCGCAATTACGCCGAAGACTAAATTATTCGTTTTGAATTCACCATCTAATCCTACGGGAATGGTGTACACACCCGAAGAAATCAAAGCTTTAGCGGAAGTGATTGTTGAGAAAGATATTTTAGTCGTTTCCGACGAGATTTATGAAAAAATCCTTTATGACGGTGCAAAACATTTGAGTATCGGCTCGTTAAACGACGAAATATTTGCTCGCACTATTGTTAGTAACGGTTTCGCCAAAGGTTACTCAATGACGGGTTGGCGTTTGGGTTATTTAGCTGCACCCGTGGAATTAATTAAAGCAGCAACCATCGTTCAAGGTCATAGTACATCTAATGTCTGTACCTTTGCTCAATATGGTGCTATTTCTGCCTTGGAAGAATCGCAAGATTGCGTTGAAGAAATGCGTCAAGCTTTCGCAAAACGTCGCAAAGTAATGTTAGAAAGAATCAACGCCATTCCCGGATTAAGTTGCATTCAACCCGACGGTGCATTTTATTTGTTTCCAAGCATCAGCGAAACTGGCTTAAAATCCTTGGAATTCTGCAAAACATTACTAGATGAGCATCAAGTAGCAGTAATTCCCGGTGTCGCTTTCGGTGCAGATAACAACATTCGTTTATCTTACGCCACCGATATGGCAACAATTGAAAAAGGCATGGATAGATTGGAGAAATTCGTGAAGTCAGTTAACGGTTAACAGTTAACAGTTATCAGTTATCAGTTGTTAATTAGCTGGTAACTGTTTTTTTAAACGCAGAGGAAAGGAAAGTAAAAGCAAAGTGACGCAGAGTTATTAGTGCAACTGATTTTAATCGCGGAAGAGTAAAATTGAATAATTAATGTATTTAAAATACTCGCTTCCAAATTTATGGATAAATCGGAATTAGAAGCACAGTTGTTAGAAAATCCCGATCAATGGGTTCGTCGTGAAATCGCTAAAAACAAGAATACGTCTTCTAAAGTATTGCAAATGCTAGCTTACGATAAATTAAAATGGGTGCGTTTAGAAGTTGCAAGAAATCCTAACGCACCAGCCACTGCATTAGAATATTTAGCTGCTGATGAAGACAATGAAATTTGCCGAGAAGTTGCTTTTAACCACAACACTCCGGTTAAGGTACTGGAAATTTTAGCCACACATGAAAATATTAAAATTCGTCAAGCTGTAGCATTTAATTTCATCAATCCTAATCCTAATACTCCTGTTGCTCTACTTGAACAATTAGCTACAGATGAAAATTTTGAAGTTTACTGGCACGTATTGTATAATCCCAAAACACCAGTATCTTTGCTGTTTGAAGCGCTCGCAAAACATAAACAAGATGATGGTGTTCGTCATGCTTTAGCTAGTAATCCCAGCACACCTACTACCATACTTGATGAGTTGGCTAATTGCGAGAATGAAGGCTGGGCGATTCTTCAAGAAATAGCTGATAATCCTAATACATCTCTGGCTACTCTTCAGGAATTGGCGACTAATGAAGAGAACGAGTCTTCTGTACGAGAATACGCAATCTTCAATCCTAACTTAATTACTATTTCTTTACTTGAACAATTAGCCACCCATGAAGATTGGGAAATTCGCAGAAGTGTAGCAGCTAATCCAAATATACCTGAAACTTTATTTCAACAATTAGCTAATGATGAAGTTGAAGAGGTTCGTTCTCATGCATTAGCTATAAGGGTTCGTAATTCTCAAGATATAATTTAAGCGCCTAATACATTAGATAAAATAAAAAATAAAAAAACCCCGGTTCATGTTTTACAACATTTAGCTAAGGATGCTAATCGGATTGTTCGTGCTGCTGCAAAAACTAATCTAAAACCTGAATAACAACAATTGAGATTATTGAACTATTTTAGTTTTATAATAAGGCAATACCATAATAATAAATTCCATTTATGCAAGCTATACTTTTAAGTCGTGAGGAAGTTGCCCGACGTGCAAAGCTATTATACGAAAATGGCATACGTCAGAAAGTTGAGTCAGAAGATAACATCGGTAAAATGATTATTATTAATATTGAAACAGGTGACTATGAGATAGATGAAACTGGTTTAAAAGCAGCACGCAGCTTACGCCACAAATATCCAAACGCAAGACTTTTCGGTATTCGTATTGGCTATAATGTTGCGGCTTCATTTGGTGGTGGTATGGAGCGTGTATCTAAGTGATTTCTGGTATTGTAATCAATAGACACGCTACAGTCAGATTAACATTTCTGCTTCCGAATGGCTCAAGATTACCAATTGAATTTGTCATAGATACAGGGTTTACTGACCATTTATGTTTGCCTTCAGAAACAGTCGCTCTATTAGGTTTGCCTTTTATATATGATATTCCTGCGAACTTGGCAGATAATAGCGAGGTTTCCTTACCAGTTCATGAAGCTATTATTATATGGAATGGGGAAGAACGAGAAGTTCGTGTCATTGCTACAGGAAGACGACCTTTACTTGGAACTGCTTTATTAGACGAGCAAGAACTTGTAATTCAGTTTACCGAAGGTGGATTGGTAACAATTGAAGGGTTATAACTAATTTTACAAAACTGTTATTGAACGAATTTGTTCTGTAGGAATAAACCCTCTTTCTGCCAAAGTTAAATCGATTTGGTTGGCAACTTGAATTGTCGTTGTAACTTTGCCCATGTTTTTATTGTTTGTAGATATCATCTAAGTAGTATTATGGTTTTTTAAACTTCTAACTCTCCATGCCCAATCCCCAATCCCCAATCCCCTAACTCTTAACTTCCAAACCCATATCTTTCAACCCTTTTCTTAACTGCTCGGCTGCAAAGATATTATTTTGCTGGTTGTGCAAATGAATCGCTTCTTTAAATGCTATTAAACTATCTTCTACATAACCTGCTTTTAACAATACAACGCCCAAATTCTGATAAGCTTGGGCATATTCTGAATTCAAATCGATAGCTTTAACGTAAGATGCAATGGCTTCTTTAAATAAACCCATTGCTTTATATGTCATTCCTAAATTGTAATATCCAATAACGAAAGAAGGGTCGATTTTTAAAATTGTTTCGTAAGCTTTCTTAGCACCGTTTAAATCTCCTTTCTCTTTAAGCAAATTGCCAAGATTATTATATGCTCCTAATTTAAGTATGGGATAAATCGGTAGTTTAATTGCTGCTTGATAATGAGCGATCGCCTGATGATAATTTTTCAACCGACTGTAAGCGATGCCCAAATGATAATAAAGTTCGTGCAGTATATCGTGATTTTCACTACATAAGGAAACTCCCTTCGATAATAACTGGATACTTTGAGGAATTTTCCCTAAATCCATATACAATGCTCCCAATTTGCTGCAAACATAAGCGTCCGAAGGATTATTTGCTAAAAACTCTTCCATTGCTGCTTGGGCTTTCACAAGTTTATTTTTGCGAGTTATTTGGCTTTGTTGATACCCTGAATGTAAAATCGCAATTCCTTGTATATAACCGATCTGCCAATGCGGTTCTTTATGTAAAATTTCTGATACGCTATCATCAACTAAAGCATGATAGGGGCGTGAAAATTTAATATCGGGGTGGTTGCGAAACAGCCGCGAAACCATAGAATAAGGCGATTGTGCTGCACCAATTTCGTCGCGCACCAAATTTATCAACAAATATTCTTCTCTTTGTATTGCTTCTCGCAACTGGGGAATAATTTCTGGTGCTAAGGTTTCGTCGGCATCTAAAACTAAAATCCAATCACCAGTTACATACTTTAAAGCTTCATTACGAGCAGCACTAAAATCATCGCACCATTCAAAATGATGCACTTTAGCACCATATCCTTGAGCAATATTTACTGTTTTATCGGTTGAACCAGTATCTAATATTACTATCTCATTGACAAACTTTTTGGCGCTACTCAAGCACTTTGATAGCGTGGATTCTTCATCTTTTACAATGGCGCACAGGCTGATTTTCATAGTTAGTTGTTAATTGTTAGTTGTTGGCGATCGGTAGTTAGATGTAAATGATAAAGGTAATGGCGGCTAAATGCACCATACATATTCTTATTTCTATTGCCTATTCCCCATTCCCTATTGCCTACAAATTATTTATAAACCAAAATGTTGTGCAAAAATATACATCTATAATCCTCCTAAAATCGTAACTTATAAAGAATCAAATTTAGGAATCACAATCAAATATCCCCAAAGTTGGCAAAGGCAAGATATAGGTAATATTTTTACAAAAGAATTAGTTAAATTTTTGTCGCTTTTAGGGAAGCAAGATAATTTTGAAGAAAAAGTAGTTTTAAGTATAGAAGATTATCCTGGAAGTTTAGAGCAATCTAAAGATGATTTTACTAAGGAAATAAATAAAGCATTATCGGCAGCGGAAATTATAGAAACTACTCCTATTACACTCGGATTTAAACCAGCTTTTAAAATAATTTATACCGGGAAAGACGAAGAAAAAAATTTAAACTTGAAAAATCTGCAAATCTGGACTTTGAAAGCTAATAAGGCATACATAATTACCTATACAGCGGAACAAAAAGATTACGATAAATTTCTTCCGGAGCTAAAAAACATGATTAAAACTTTTGAAATCAGCGAGCAGTGAGCAGTTAATAAATAAAAATTGTTTGTAGTTGCGCTTCAGCGCTTCCGATAAGAAGCGCAACTACAAACTTAAAAAAACCCGGTTTCTCAAAGAAACCGGGTTGATGAAATTAGAAATGAATAGAAACTAATTAATAATTAGTCTTTTTTCACTACTGATTCGTTGCTGACGGTAGCTTCGTCAATTGGTGTCCATGCAGTATGGAAACTTCCTTCTTTGTCGGTACGCAGGTAAGTGTGTGCGCCGAAGTAGTCGCGTTGTGCCTGGGTGAGGTTTTGAGGCAAACGTTCGCGACGGTAGCTGTCGAAGTAATCTAAGGATGCGCTGAATGCGGGAACGGCGATTCCTAATTTAGCTGCGGTAATAATTACTTCACGCCAAGCATCTTGTCTGTCAAGAATTGTTTGCTTGAATTCGGGAGCTAATAGCAAGTTGGGCAGTGAAGGATTTTGGTCAAATGCTTTCTTGATTTTGTTCAAGAATCTAGCCCGAATGATACATCCACCTTTCCAAATTCTTGCCATTTCACCAAGATCCAAGTTGTAGTTAAATTCTTGGGAAGCTTTGTACAACAAAGCCATACCTTGGGCGTAGGAGCAAATTTTGGAACAGTAGAGAGCGTCGCGCACCATGTTGATAAACTTCTTGGTGTCGCCTTCGTACTTACCACTAGGACCTTGGATTTCCTTGGATGCTGCGACTCTTTCTTGCTTGTAGGATGACATAATTCGAGCGTTTACTGCTGCACCAATTGTAGGAATTGGCACGCCCAAGTTAAGTGCATCTACTGCCGTCCAGCGTCCGGTACCTTTTTGTCCGGCTGCATCAACGATTAAATCTACTAAAGGTAAACCAGTTTCTTCGTCAATATAAGGGAAAATCTTGGAAGTAATTTCAATCAAAAATGAATCTAATTCCTCGGTGGTATTCCACTCGGTGAAAACTTCATGTAGTTGATTGTGGTCTAAACCTGCTGCATTTTTCAATAAATCGTAGGCTTCTGCAATTAACTGCATATCGCCATACTCAATACCGTTGTGAACCATTTTCACATAATGTCCAGCACCCCCAGGGCCGCAATAGGCAACACAAGGGCCATCGTCAACCTGAGCCGCGATTTTGGTGAAAATAGGCGACAGGTACTCATAAGAGCTTTCCGTACCTCCAGGCATCAAAGAAGGGCCGTTGAGCGCTCCTTCTTCACCACCACTTACACCCATACCAATGAAGCGAAAACCTTTGGGTTCTAATTCGCGGGTGCGTCGTTCGGTATCTTCATAAAGCGAGTTACCACCGTCGATAATGATATCACCCTCATCTAACAAAGGTGTGAGTTGTTCAATTACCTTATCAACGGGGCCACCAGCTTTTACCATTACCAGGATTTTGCGGGGACGTTCCAATAATCCCACAAATTCTTCCAAGGTAAACGCTGCTTTCACATTTCTACCTTGGGCGCGTTGTTCCATAAACGCATCAGTTTTTTCACGCGAGCGGTTATAAACTGCGATCGGGAAGCCGTTACGCTCTACATTCAGAGCGATATTTTCTCCCATAACAGCTAATCCAATCACACCAAAGCTTTGTAATGTCATAAATTTTTTCTGGCTAACTCTTCCAAATCCTTTCTTTTATCTCTTAGGGTAGTCCGAGATTTTCAAATCGCTTCTAAAGAAGACATTAAGACTTTATTTAAATAGTAAAAATGCATTATGGATACACATAATTATTTTTAATTTGTATATCAATCAACAATTTGTCTCTAAAATTCGCTAAATTGTAATATTTACTATAAATTATTGGGCATTGGGGATGGGGCATTGGGGGGACAAGGGGACAAGGAGAGAGGGGGAAGAGGGGGTAGAGGGGGTAGATTAAATTGTTTTAACTCCTAACTCCTAACCCAATTACCAATGCCCAATCCCCCATCCCCCATGCCCAATCCCCAATCCAAAATCTAAAACAAAAGCATCCGTTGTTAAAATCTAAAATCCAAAATTCTTATGACACACATCTTGGCTTTGATTGTCGGTTTGGGTAGTTTAGCAGTCTATTTGGCGGCTTTCTTTTTTCCTGAAGTTCACCGCAAAAATGATTTTTACTTGAGTGGGCTAGGTTTGTTTTATGCCCTTGTATTGTGGGTGTTTGCGCCGCGTATCGGTGGCTGGTTTTTCTTGGGGCAATTAGCGGCAGTTGCTTTATTATTTTGGTTCGGGTTGCAAACGTTTTCGTTGCGTCGTCAACTTACTCCGGCGATGCAGCAAACCCCGGTACCCACTGCTGAAGCGGTGAAAAGTAATATCAACCAACAACCTACAAAATCGCTGCAACAACGTGTGGGAGGATTATTTAAGTCTGTTACAGGCATCTTACCTGGTAAAAAAGAACAAGTTTCTCAAACTCCCACTGCGACACAATCTGTATCTACACCTCCTACTGCTGAAGATACTTCTGCTGCAACAATAGGCAAAACTTTAACTGATGCAATTGACGAAGATATTTCATCTACTCAAATGAAAATTCCGGTATCAGATACGCCAGTAGTTATTGTTGATAACACTGATGCTGCAACTACAACTGAAATTCCAGAAGCTATTGCACCTGACTCCCCACCCGAAGAAGTAGTAGAAGCAGCTTCTGAAAATGCTGATGCAGCAGAAAAAACCATACCTCCCGTAGAAGAAATTGCCCCCGATGCCGAACTTGCTCCCCCTGCGGAAGCACCACCGGAAAAAATTCCACCCACCGATTCACCTCAAGCATGAGTAAATAAAGAAAATTACTTATTGTCGTCAAATCAATATATAAGTAAATGTAAATCCCCTCCAGATTATTTTTCCGGAGGGGATTTATCTATTTTGGATTTTAACAACGGATGCTTTTGTTTTAGATTGGGGATTGGTTAGGAGTTAGGAGTTAGGAGTTAGGAGTTAGGAGTTAGGAATAATTTAATCTACCCCATCTCCCCATCTCCCCATCTCCCCATCTCCCTACTGCGGTGTCTTCTGCAACTCGGGCTGTTCTTCTGGAAGAATCGCCCCTTCTACGGGACAAACCTGTATGCAAATGCCGCAGTCGATACAGGTAGCAAAGTCAATCCAAAACCAATCGGTGCCTTTGACGTTTTTTCCTGGCCCCGGATGAATGCAGGCTACTGGGCAAGCATCCACGCAATCCGCAACGCCTTCACAAACATCAGTAACAATCGTGTGTGCCATGTTTCCCCTCTATGCATCAGTGAACAGTGAACAGTTAACAGTAATTTGTTACCACAGTTCGATTCGTACTCTTGTAAATTGTAAATCTTCAACTGCTAACTACTAACCACTAACCACTAACTACTAACTACTAACTGATTCAACTTGTTTTGAACCGTCGGCTTTGATCCAGGCAATTTGAGCAATTTCTCGATCGCGTGCGTATTTTTTTATTGTTTGTGCATCTCTTCCACTCAACTCCATTTCTACTTTTACTAAATGAGTTGAGGAACGCAGTTTTTCGGCATAAGCGAAAGCTGCGGCAGTGGCACTGGAATTTTCTGGTACTACTAGCCAATCACTCGCTAATTTAGGCTGCGGTAATTGCTTAGAAGCTGATAGCACGTGGTATAAATCTTCTATAAATAAGGCGAAGCCGGTACCTGGTATGTCTTTACCTTGGGGATGATATAGCCCTAAGAGTTTATCGTAACGTCCACCGCTTCCTATAACTCGCGCTTCGTTATCGATGTCGCTAACTACTTCAAATACAAATCCGGTGTAGTAGTCAAAGGTTTGAATTAAGCTGAGATCCAGAATTAAGGAGCAGTTTCCCTGGGATTCGATCAACTCAACTAAAGCTTTGAGGTTGTTAACCGCTTCTTGCTGCCCGGAGTCGAGATTTAAAGTACCGATCTTTTGTAAAACATCGGCACTTTTCCCGCGTAAATCTAACATTACTTTAGCGCGATCGCGATGTTCTTCACTTAGAGGTAAGGTGTCTATAGTTACTCTATCTAAATGAACGATGGCGCTACGAATTTTACTTTGTAAGTCGGCGGGAAAGGCTTTGAGTAAAGATTGAGTAATTTCGGCTTCACCAACAATTAAATGCCAATTCTGTAATCCGAGTGCTTGCAAACAAGCGGTTACTAATAGCAATACTTCTGCATCTGCAACTAAACCGCCACCACCTAATAATTCAACTCCAGCTTGATAAAATTCTTGCTGGCTATTGTGTTTAGATTCTGGTGTTCTTCCGAAGACGTTGGCGTTGTAATACAGCCGTTGCGGAAAATCAACGCCAGCCATGCGCGTTACGGCAGCACGGGCTATAGAAGCCGTTAATTCTGGACGCAATCCCAATTCTTCATCTTGAATATTTTGCAGTTGAATCACCGTTGAGCGTTCAATTGCACCTCCTGCCATCAATGTGTCAATTCGTTCTAAGGTTGAGGTGATAATTCTGTGATAACCCCAACCTTGAAACACTTCTTCTAATCTGTCTTCAATCCAGCGTTTTTGAGCGACATCTAAGGGTAATAAATCCCTGGCTCCCGCTGGAGGTTGATACACCATTATTTTTTCTTCCCACCGAACAATCCACCAAATAAGCCGCCACTTTCAGACTTTGAAGATTTACTCGCAGCAGCACTCACAGTACTCTTTTTACCAGTTGATGGTGCAGTTTTCTTTAAAAACTTATCAATTTTAGCTTTCCCTTCTAAGGCGGTTGCATCTTTAGGATCTAATTGCAAAGCGCGATCGAAGTGAATTTTCGCCATTTTAATTTGATTTTGCTTCATGTAAACCACTCCAATCAAGCTGTGACACTGATTGCTCGAAGGCTTCATTTTGATCGCATCCTGCAATTCAACCCGAGCTTGTGATAATTGATTCTTCACAATCAATTCTTGGGCACGGCGCATATACCCAGCAAAAACTGGATCTTCTTTGGGTTGGGGTGGTGCTGAATTATTTCCCGCAGCAGCAGTATTATTTGTATTAGAGCCACCAGACACGGTGGATGAAGACGAATTTGATTTTAAAGACTTACCCGCACTCCGCATCAAATAAACTAAATTCAACTCGCTGATTTGAGAAATAGCTTCTACAGCTTGCGCTAAAGAATTATATTGAATCTTAGCTACGTGGGATATAGCATTTTTGTAAGCGCTCTCATAATTCGGCGTACTTGCTAACTGTCTGGCATTGTCGGTAGTTAATTCCACAGAAGAATCTTGAGCTAAACGCTTTGCTATTTGCACTAAAACAGCATTATGTTCGGCATGATTCTTCTCTTGATGAAGATGTTCGTAAGCTGGATTTACCAACTTTGATAATAGTTCGCTCGCTAGGCGTTTTTCCTCATCATCAGCTTTAGCACAGCTATCGGGATGCAAGCGACGGGCAATTTGAAGGTAGCGTTTGCGAATTTCCGAAGCATCTGCATCCACTCGAACGCACAAGATGGCGTGATAATCTATAAAATCATACTTAAATAGGCCGCGTTCTAATTTAAAAGACATAAAGCTATTTTATACAAAAAAGAACATTAATCTTACTAGTTTACTTCTATCCCTTGGGTGTTTGTCAGTAGTTGATTGTTCGTAAATTTTCAATTAATTACCAGTATCAGTTACTAGTTAATCATCGTAGTCAGAATCGGGTTTTTATATATAATCGTGTTTTCAACGGTAAAATTTAGGGAAATATAGCAGTATTTATTAAATTAAATATGTTATCGTTTCAGCAAAATAACTGAATTATTTGATTGCTCCTTAGTTAATTTATACTTATTTATCAATTTGTTCTAGTTAGATTTATTGAATTTTATATTTGAGCAAAGAAAGCTAATTTGAAATTAATTTATAGATTTTTTCATTGAATATTTATAAAGCGGGGGTTTTGAGCGCTTTTATCTGCGTAATTTCCGAAGTGATGAAAATCATTGTTCGTAGTAGCGCCGTTTTCACATCATATTTCTGAATTCGGATGCGCTAAAGCGCTACTACGAACCTTATACTATGAGTGAAATTTACAAGGGCAATATTATGGCAGGCTACAATCCCGACTTTCTAGGGAATGGGATTAATCTTCCCGTACCCAGCTTTGCTCCATCGATCGCAGGGGATGTACTCCGTAGTTCCCTATTAGAAGATGATATTTTTGCTAGCTATATTAATTATTCCATCATTACCAATCGGATTAGGCGATCGACTATTGTTACTTGTGCAAATATCGACCAAAATCTGATTAAAAATGTACCAAGGAAGCGGGGTTGGGATATTGATACTCGTATCGGTGCCGATTTTCAACTTGATAACGACTACTATCGCAACAATCCTTGGGATAGAGGACATTTAGCGAGACGAGGTAGTTTGGCTTGGGGGAAAACAGAAAGGGAAGCCAAACGAGCTTCCGATGATACCTTTTATTATCCCAATGCAGCGCTACAGCACGAAAACTTTAATCAAGATGAATGGTTAGCGCTAGAAAATTGGGTATTTGACCTCGATTTAGATAGTAATGGTAAAATAACCGTTTTCACCGGGCCAGTTTACGGTGATTTTCCTCGCACCATTACCCCACCGGGAAGAGAATCTGCATTGATTCCGTCGGCTTTCTTCAAGGTTGTTTGCTTTGTAAATAAAGATAGCAATGAACTTGATGTGCGAGCTTTTCTGATGTTTCAAGACGAAGAAGCTTTAAGGGACAAAGAAGGTAATAAACTGTTTAATTTTCAAACTTATCAGGTAACAATTACTGAAATTGAAAGATTAACGGGTTTGGAATTTGACGATGAGATTTACGAGAAAAATCCTTTGTTATTCAACGAAAATCCCGAAAAGCGAGAAGCTCTTCATATCGCACAGTTTCCCGAACGAATTGAAGTTGATGCACCTGCTGAAATGATTGCCAAAGGTGAACTTAGAGATTCAGTTGCTGTAGATAATGCTGCCATTTTTATTGCTGCTGCGATGGTGAATCCTTCGGGAGATGAACGAGAATCCGAATGGGTTTCTGTAATCAATCTTTCTTCGGAGCCAGTTAATTTAGAAGGTTGGACATTATCGGATACCAAGCATGAATCGTTGCAGTTAAATTCGATTTTGAAAGAGCAACAAAGGATTTTACAACCTGGGGAAGCGGTGAGGATACAGCCATTAAATCCGGTGATGTTATCCAATCGTGGTGGGGTTATTAGTTTGTATGACAATCAAGGTAAAGGGAGACGAATCGATCGAGTTAATTACACTGCGAAAGATGTTGAGCGGGAAGATTTTACGGTGAGGTTTTTGCGTCGGGGTTGATTTAAAAGTTCGTAGTAAGAGTTTTAACTCTTATACCGAGGATTAAAATCCTCACTACAAACTCGTCAAAATTGATTGTGTAGTGTTTTATCCCAGCCTGACGGGGAATCTAATTCCCCGCTCTTAAGCGAAATTCCGATAAATCTGACATCTTGCACCATTCTCAACACCGCCTTAGAATAAATTCTCAGGCTCACAAACAAAGTCTGATAAATCAGACTAGGCAAGGCTTTTAGTGCGTTTTAACGTACTTTGCATATGAGCCTCGAAATTGATTTCTCTGCGAGAAAGCCTCCGGCTTACAAGGTGGGCATTTGGGCTTAATAACAATGGTGCAAGATGTCAGATAAATCTCCTAACTAGCACATTTTTAAACCCTTATATAACGAAGGTTTCAGCCTAAGCCAAAAAATGTGCTAGTTTCATTCGTTGCGAGGGGTTTAATACTTTTGACTTTTAACTTTTGACTTTTAACTTCCCCTCCTGGGGCGCTCATATCTTGCACCAGTCTCAACACCGCCAGGGAATGCAATTAAGGGGCTCAAAGCAAAAGTCCTATAAATAGGACTGGCAAAGGCTTTTAGTGCGTTTTAACGTACTTTGTGTATGAGCCTGGGAATTTATTCCAAGGCGGTTGTGAAGGCTAACTGAGAATGGTGCAAGATGTCAGATAAATAGGACTGAATTGTGAATTGTATTTATAGTGCTTTGCTGAGCTATATACCGAAATTTTATCTAAATGATAATATTAAGGCAAAAAAATGTGTATTTGAATCCACAGTAGTTTAAATAATAAAGAGCAAGGTGAAGCTGAATACTTTACCGAAGATTTGGGTAATGGTGTAACTCTAGAAATGGTTTCCATTCCTGGTGGTTCATTTAAAATGGGTTCGCCAGCAAATGAAACTCCACAGCACGATGTAACTGTACCCGCTTTCTTTATGGGCAAGTTTGAAGTCACCCAAGAACAGTATCAGCAAGTGATGGGTAAAAATCCATCTCACTGTGAGGGATATAAACGTCCCATAGAAATGGTTTCTTGTAATGATGCTGTGGAATTTTGCAAAAAGTTGAGTCAAAAAACAGGACGTACTTATCGTTTACCCAGTGAAGCAGAATGGGAATACGCTTGTCGTGCTGGTACTACTACACCATTTCACTTTGGTGAAACGATTACTGATGAGTTAGCTAATTATCATGCCAGCAAAACCCATGCTTCGGAACCAAAAGGAGAATACAGGAAACAAACTACCCCAGTAGGAGAATTTCCACCCAACGCTTTTGGGCTATACGATATGCACGGAAACGTCTGGGAATGGTGCTAAGATACCTGGCATAGTAATTACAATGGTGCGCCCAAAGATGGGAGTGCATGGATTGATAATGATAATCCTGATCAAATACTGCGGGGTGGTTCCTGGCTCTACCGTCCTGAACTCTGCCGTTCCGCGTCTCGCTACAGCTATCTTACGCGCGACAACCGCAACCTTGTTGGTTTTCGTGTTGTCTGCGGGGTTGGGAGGACTCCTTAGTAGCCCTTTATACTTTAGCCCTTTTGCCCTTTGCTCTTTTATTCTTTACTCTCTTTTAGCGGAGCGGAGCGTTAAAATTTTATTTCATAAATTGAGGTTATGTAGGACTTATATCTTTTCCGCTTAGAGGATGTAAGAATGCGTATTATGTTTAACATCAAAATCCTAGAAACCTAACCCCTAACCCCTTCCCTATTAGGGAAGGGAAACGGAATAATAAGGGTTTCAAAGTCTCTCTCCTAGTAGGAGAGAGATTTAGAGAGAGGTTTTAAGTAACCTTTTTGACTTTTCAAACATCCTCTTATATCGGAATGATAAAAAATATGATCGGAAAAAACTCTGCGCTCCTCTGCGTTCAAAAAAAATATAATTCCGATGCCAACGGATTTGATATTACGCAACTAATACATTTTTGGTGCGTGACGCTACAAGTATTGTAACCACGTACAAAATTTATTAAAGCGTCATAGCACCCTACGAGTAAAATATGCCAGTTGCGTAAGTCCTAATCAAGATAAATTGTTTTTAACCTTTAATTCGCACTGTTGAAAAACATAATTAACTGCTGCAAATAACCGATCTAAATCCTGAATTACATACAAATTTTTATTTCTCGTAAACACTTGTAAATTCAACTTGCCAAACTGCCATATTTTACCATTAGACACAATCCCAAAAACATCGTTATCTAAATCATCATTTATTCGCTGTACCGCTATCATTTCTGCTAAACACTGACTCCAACCTTCTTCAAATTTGTCTTGTTTAGCTTCAACCGTCAAAAAATAAGGTTTATCAAAAATAATTGTAGACAGAGGATTTCTTTGCGCTACTGTATAGTCAGGAACACCAGATAAGTCTTCATCATAAGTTAATGATTGATGACTCCAAAGTGTTAATTTATCTCGATAAGCTTTCCAAACTTCTTTTAAAACTGGATAAATAAGATTTTCACAAATAGCATCTTTTGAGTTATCGACAACTCCATCTGTAAATAATAAATCTAATTCTTCTCTAAATGAATCTTTAACTGGAAACTCAACTTCCAGCATAAAGTTAGTTTGCACGTATTTTATTTGAAATTTTTTAAGTACCGCAGCGATACTTTTATAATTGCTAAATGCCATTACAATTCACTTTGTGGTAAGAATGATAGATGAATAAATATATTTTTATTGTAATAAATACAGTATCTGGCGCTTGAAACCGCTACTACACAGGCGAAGTCCACCTCCGTGGACTAATATTCTTAACCCGCGCAGGCGGGTTTTGCTTGTGTAGCTGCGGTTTCAACCGCCAAGTAAAGTAAACTATTGCTCATTACTCCGACAAACCGTTAATTTTTCCCGTACTTGAGCATTACTATCAAGATAATCTTTTAACTTCTCGCATCCCTTTGTTAATAACCCATCTAATTCTTCAATTGACCAAATCAGCACTTCATTTCCTTGAGGTTGATTACCTTGAATGTGCGCGAGAATATATTTACCATCTGGGCTAAATTGAGCTTCCGTTATGAAGGTAGATGAATACTTGTATTCTGCAAGCTGCTTACCTGAAGTATCCCAAATATTAAATTTTTTGTCATTTGAAGCTGTGAGGATACGCTTACCATCCGGGCTAAATTTAGCATACATAACCAGAGCTTGATGAGGTATTTCAACTAATTGTTTACCATTCGTATCCCAAATAATCGCCATATTATTTGTGGAAGTAGCAATAATTCGTTTTCCATCTGGACTAAAACTAGGGCTATAAATATCTTGATTCGTTTTGAATTCTGATAGTTTTTTACCTGATGTATTCCAAATGGTTAATATTCCTCCTTCTGTTGCAACAATACGCTCTCCATCTGGACTAAAGCTAGCACCAAGATAACTTTTTTCACTTACTGGAAACTCTACTATTTTTTTACCCGAAATATCCCACAAACTAGAATAATTTTTGCCGTCATAATCAAACTTAGCAATAATATATTTACTATTAGGACTCCAGATCATACCTTTAGCATTGAATGTAGAGATTAATTTACCCGAATTCGACCAAATTTTAGTTTCCTTATCATCAATCGTAGTTAATATATACTTACCATCTGGACTAAAAGCTGCATATACTACTCCTTTCTTATGTCCCGAAAGTAATAATAACTGTTTACCTGACGTATCCCAAACACGAGCAGTTTTATCAGCTGATGCTGTAACTATTTTTTTGCCATCTGGACTAAAATCAGCATTATGGATTACATCTGAATGTCCTTGAAATATTGCTAACTTTTTACCATAATTATCCCAAATTAATATAGAATTTCTAGTTGGGGTAACAATATATTTACCATCTGGACTCCAGTTTGCTTCAGTAATCGCATCTTTGGATTTAATAGTTGTTGTAACTGCCGATCTTTCGTCGGATAAATTCCAGATACGAACTTTTTTATCGAATCCATAAGTAACAATATATTTTCCATCAGGACTCCAACGGGGGCTACTTTGATTTCCTACTAACTCAGCTATTAAATCAGCAGATAAATCCCATGCTTTTGCAGCACCATCTCTTATATCCCACACTTTTATCGTGTCGTCAGTTGTAAAAAGTCGCTGACCATCAGGACTAAATTCTGCATTACTATTCAGTTCTTTCTGATTTGTTATTTCTCTAATTAGCCTACCAGATAAATCCCAAACAAGAGTTTTCTCAGATGTGGTTACAAAAATACGCTGACTATCGGGACTAAAACCAGCATCCATTATTTTCCATTTATTATCTACTTTAAATTGTGCAATTTTTTTACCTGAAACATCCCATACATAGGAGTCATCAGAGTTAGTTAAAATATATTTTCCGTTTGGACTCCAATAAGCACTGCTAACAGCCTTTGAATGTTCCGAAAATGTCCGCACCAGTTTACCTGATGTATCCCAAATCCGAGCAGTTTGATCGTTGGAAGTAGTAAGAATATATTTACCATCTGGGCTAAAACTGGCAGTATTAACTGTATCTTTAAGCTGCAACAATAAATTACCGGATAAATCCCAAATACGAACTATGTTTTCATCATAGCCACTATTCTCAGATTGTGGTTTTTGAGATGTAGTAATTATACGTGTTCCATCAGGGCTAAAGCTAGCACTATTTACCCATTTTTGATGTTTAAGTATCGCTAATTGTGACCCGGAAAAATCCCAGATACGAACTGTTTTATCCTTAGAAGAAGTGAGAATATGCCTACCATCGGAACTAAATTCAGCACTATATACTCCTCCTTGATGTCCTTTTAGTGGAACTATCAACTTACCTGATAAATTCCAAATTCGAGCGGTTTTATCTGTGGAACCAGTAATAAGATATTTTCCATCATGGCTCCAGTTGACACTTGTAATAGTACCTTCATGAGCTATAAATTGTTGAAATTCGCGGACATTATTGGTTATGGTTTGCAAAGCTAAAAGCGGACTGGTTGCAGGATAGTTTTCTATGGAACGCCCATCGTTAACAAGTTTTTTCAACCTTTGTCCCGCATCCATTGCTGTTACTAAAGATTCTATTTGTTTGGTTTCAAACTGTTTTAGCGCTGTAACTCCGGCTCTTTCTAATTTCGTACCTTCTTGAGCTTCTTGCAATTGATAATTTGCTCCTATAAAAGCAATCATTGCTCCAATCACAGAACAAATTAAAACACCACCACCAACGCGAATTTGTCGTTTAGCTTTATATTGAGCCGCAGTTAAAGTATCGTTAGCTTGTGCTAATATGCGACTTTCTTCTTCTTGAAGAGATAAAGCGAGAGCTATTTCTTGTTTTTCCAATTCCTGACTAGCATTTAAAAACTGATAATCTTGCTTGCTTAAACTTTTATCAGCAGCCCAAATATTAGCGTCTTTTAATGCTTTACCTCGCAATAATCTAGAATTATCTTGACAATTTGCAGCAAACCAAGCTGATAATGCTTCCGAATATGGTCTTAAATTCATAAGTGCTTTCTCTACCCAATTCAAATTAAAAACTGTGGCGTAAATACGGTTGTAAACCTTTAAATATCCCTGATTTTCTACAACTAATCCAGATAGCCGTAATTCAATTTGTTCCGGACTATCTTCAGCGGGTATTTGTCCTAACTGTAAAATTTTCTGATATAAACCAAGCAATGCACCAGTATTATGCTTGCTTCTCAAAATTCTATCTTTGATGGTTTTTAAGTGCGGTGGTTCGTCTTGCGATTCCCAATTTTCAATTATTTGCTGTCTGACAATTTTTTCTACATCTTGACTTGTTAACTGCGGATAACCTACTAATAAATCGCATAACTTCTGTGTAAGTAAAGGTTGTCCTCCAGTCCAATCTAAAACTTCTTTTAAAACAGCTTGGGGATTTTCAATTTCTATTAATCCCGATGCTAAAGGTGTAATTTCATCTATTTGAAAACCATTAACTTGAATCGCACTACCAATATTAAAAGGTGTTCTGACTTTATCCGCGATTAAATCGCTTGGTGTTGCTACTCCTAGAAGCACAAAAGTAATCCGATTAAACTCTTTATTCAAATTACGTTTTTCATAACAGCTTCTAATCCAAGAGAAAAAGTCATCGCAGGGAAAGTTTAAGCTTAAAATACTATCGATTTCATCAATAAAAATAACTATTTTAGATTTGATGTTTTCTAATAATATTTCTTCAATAAATATATCCAAACGTTGTAGAGGAGATAATTCGCTGTTTTTCTTCCACGATGTTCTAATAAATTCGCTGGGGTTAGCTATGCCAAAATTAGCAACCAACGTATAAACAATTCCTGCATACCACTGTTCTGGATTGATATCTTGACTACCTCTTCCAGAAATATCAATTGTGGTACAAGCGATTCCTTCAGCTTGCAATCGTTTGATGGTACGAACTTGTAAGCTAGTTTTACCCATTTGTCGGGAATTAAAAATATAGCAAAAATTGCCTGCTTTTAATTCGTTATAAAGGTCAAAATCGGCTTTTCTAACTACGTAGCTGGGAGCATCTTCCGTGAGGCTTCCACCAACTTTGTATGAAAAATTGTTGTTCATTTGAGAATTGGGAATAGGGGATATAGCAGTTTTAAATAATTTTTATATAAGGTAACAATCGCAACCAGCAGTCCCTCACCCCGCCTCCGGCACCCCTCTCCAGGAGAAGGGGAGAGGGGAGGGGGAGAGGGATTTATCTAAGGAGAAAACACGTTTTTTGCATGATTTTCAATCCCCTAAAGAGGTACAAAGTCAACAGCCTAGTTACGCACCCTGCAAAGACATCCGATTACGACTAATTAACGCTTCTAATTGTTTTATGCGATCGCTAATTAATACTATTTCTGGATGAACTGGACTATACCTTTTTGCAAGCTGTGATTTTTGTGCTTGCAAATCTTCCATTTTTCGATAAGCAGCATTATTAATCAGGCTTTTTACTGTCCCTTTATATGGCTGCGGCTGCGTGGTTTTAAGTTGTTTATATAAGTCCTGAAGTTTAACGTCAAAATCTCGAATCATCGGGTGTTGAGGTGTCAATCTTGCTGAATTTATCGCTCGTTCAACTTCTATTTCAGCGATTGATTCTAAAATGTTCGCAGTGGTAAGATCCGGTTCTGGAAGTGATACCCCTAATTGTGATAATTCAGTTCTAACTTTATCTAATTCATTTAGGGTTATGTTATTCATCTGACCATTTCCATTTACCCCGTTATATTCTTGCTGCAATACTTTATCTGCTGCTCTGTAATCTTGAATAGCATTTTCTTTATCTCCTAAATCCCGATACAGATTAGCTCTGTGAATATAAGTATCAGCACTAATAAAGGAGTCATTACCATCAATATATCTATTCAAATTTAAGATTGCTTCTTGTTTATCACCCGATTTTTCATAATCCATAGCTTTCTCATAGAATTCCCACCGCTCTGCGCTTAACACGGTTTTTTTATGTTGCTTTATCATGTAAGCAAAGCAACTTTTTGGAACTCCTGCTATCTTCAAAATGTTCTGCGCTGAATCAAAAGTTTGTGGAGTTACTATTTTACATACGTGATAATCATCAGGAACTGAAATTTGTGCAAGTAATGGTAGTGAAAAACCTAAGAACAAAACAGATGATGTATGAGCAATTATAGAAGTTATAGATAATCGAAATTTCATAATTATTTAATCGATAGCGATATTATTTAAGATTAGGATTAGCGTTCGTAGGTTCCACTAAAACTACATCAGATTACGGCTAATTAATGCTTGTAATTGCTCTATCCCATTATCAATAAAAATTATTTCTGGATGCGTTTGAGTATACTTTTTTGTAAGTTGCGATCGCACTTTTATCAAACTTCCCATTTTTTCATATGTTGCATTATTTATCAGGTCTTTTACTGTTCTTTTATCTGGCTGTAGTTGCGTGTTTTCAAGTTGTTTGTATAAATCCTGAAGTTGAGCGTCAAATTGCCGAATTGTGGGGTGCTGAGGATTGTACTTTACTGAATTTAATGCTCGCTCAACTTCCATTTCAGCAATTGATTTTAAAATATTCGCAGTGGTAAGATCCGGCTCTGGAAGTTTTACCCCTAATTGTGATAATTCAGTTCTAACTGTATCGAACATTTCTTGATTCATGGAGTCCATACCACCATTTCCAAAAACCCCATTTAACTGTTGCTGTAAGATTTTGTCTGCTGCTTTATAATCTTGAATAGCATTTTCTTTATTTCCTAAATCGCGATACATATTTGCTCTACGAATATAAGCTTCAGCATAGTTCTGACTTTTACTAATAACTTGAGTCAAATCGGAAATTGCTTTTTGTTTTTCACCTAATTTTTCATAAGCCCTAGCTCTGTTCCAATATGCCCTGTCACTCCAACCCCTACCCATATCTTTATTTATTGCTTCGGTATAATCTTTAACTGCGGCTTTGTAATTCCCAATTTTATAGTAAGCGTTTCCACGTTCATAGTAGGTAGCTTCTACTTCAGGATTCAGCTTAATTGCTTGCGTGTAAGAAGAAATTGCAGCTTGGGAATCTTTTTCGCACTCCAGTTGAAACAATCCCATGTTTATGAAGTCAGCCGCTATATTAAGCTGTGGTGGTTTAGGAGTTCTGCATTCATCAGGATTATTAGAAGCTAGGATTGGTGTAATTAATGGTAGAGAAATTAGCAGCAAAATAGATGATGTATGAGCTAATACGGTAGGTATAGAGAATGCAAATTTCATAATTATGTAATGCAGGAATAGTTTTTAGTAGAATTAGGACTAGTGATTCCTACTAATCTCATTTAACCTCAACGATATCTGAGTTGACATGGGAGTATATCGAGTACGTATCGACTTTGTAACGAGATTGAATCTAACGTAAACCTAACCCCTAACCCCTTCCCTGCAAGGGGAGGGGAGTAATTATTAAAGCCTCTCTCCTTGCAGGAGAGAGGTTTGGAGAGAGGTCAAAATATGCCACGCTCAGTTAAAGTACGTTCTGAATTTATCTCTAAGGTAAAGTCTTCTCTACCTCGTAATGGTTATATTCGTCAAACTGATTTAGCTGAGTATTTACAAATTTCTCAATCTACTATCAGCAGTTTTCTTAACGGTAAACCTGTAGATTATTTGAATTTTAGAGAAATTTGTCGTGCTTTAAGTTTGGAATGGCAAGATATCGCCGATTTAACGGTAGAAACTTCACCTATAACACCTACAATATCGGATTCAAAAATATCTTCATCTAATTTGTCTCTCGAACATCCATCTGGACAAGTACCCTTAGATTCAGCATTTTATGTTGTGCGATCGCCAATTGAAGAACGATGTTACGAACAAATTAATCAACCCGGTGCTTTAATCAGAATTAAGTCACCCAGACAGATGGGTAAAAGTTCGCTTCTAGCAAGAATTATTGATAAATCGCAATTTCAAGGAGATAGTACTGTAACTTTAGATTTTCAACTTGCAGCAGGGCAGATTTTTGTCAGTTTAGATAAGTTTTTACGTTGGTTTTGTGCCAGCGTCGGTTTAGCTTTAAATATTCCCAATAAAATTGATGAATATTGGGATTTAGCATCAATTGTTGGTAGCAGTATGGCTTGTAAAGCTTATTTTGAAGAGTATTTATTACCAACTATCAATAAACCCCTAACTCTTGGTTTAGATGAGGTTGATAAAATATTTGAATATCCAGAAATTTATCGGGATTTTTTTGGATTGCTGCGGGCTTTACACGAAGAAGGTAAACGACGAGAAATTTGGAAAAAGCTACAACTAATAATTGTACATTCTACAGAAGTTTACGTGCCTCTCGATATCAATCAATCACCATTTAATGTCGGGTTATCGATAGAATTACCTGAATTTAATAGTAAACAAATTTTAGATTTAGCGCAAAGACATCAACTTAATTGGAATGATACCGATGTCGATCAATTAATGACGTTGGTGAGCGGGCATCCGTTTTTAATCCGTCTTACTCTCTATCATATAGCTAGCGAAAATATTACTTTAAATCAAATATTAGAAAATTCTACAACTCCGAAGAGTATTTTTGCAGAACATTTACGCCGTCAAAGCTTAATTCTGACGCAACAACCGGAATTAGCAGAGGCTATGAAAGATATAGTTAATAATAGTAACCCTACATTATCAACAGTTACTAAATTTAAGTTACAAAGTATGGGATTGATCAAATTGCAGGGAGATAATGTATTTCCGCGCTGTAATTTATATCGTCAGTTTTTGCGGATTTAGGATTTGAGAGGGAATGGGGAATAGAGGAAAAAGTTTTAAAGTATCCGGCGGTTGAAACCACTGCTACACAGGCAAAACCCACCTGCGTGGGTTAAGAATTTATTAGCCCACGCAGGTGGTGAGAGCAGCCCCGTGGGTTGTCTCCCGCAGTACGAGGGGACTGCCGTTAGCGGAGCGAGGCGTTAGCCTTACCCGAAGGGGCTTTGTTTGTATAGCCTCACCCATAAGCGGGTGTAGGGTAAAATTTCTAACCTTTCTTCTCAACTTTCCACACATCAGAAGCTCTCCCCAATTCTTGACTCAAACTTTGATGAATATGCCCGTTAGTAGCTAAAATTCTTCCCGAATCCATCTTGAAATCGCTACCATCATAAGCCGTAACTTTTCCACCAGCTTCCCGTAAAATAATCACCCCAGCAGTAATATCCCACGGTGAAAGTCCTCTTTCCCAATATCCATCCAAACGCCCGCAGGCAACATGAGCTAAATCGAGTGCAGCGGAGCCACCACGCCTTACTCCTTGAGTTAAATGGGTTAAATGACAAAATTCTGTATAGTTGTTATCGTCAGTCTCCCGACGGTCATAAGCGAAACCTGTTACCAACAAACTTCTACTTAATTCCGAAGTCTTAGAAATACTTATAGGGCGGCGATTGCAGGTTGCTCCTAACCCTTGAGCGGCGCGGTATAATTCGTTGCGTGAGGGGTCGTAAATTACACCAACTTGCGGAACGCCGTTAATTAAAAGCCCAATGGAAACCGAAAAAAACGGATATTCATGAGCGAAATTAGTTGTACCATCCAAAGGATCGATCGCCCAAAGATATTCTTGATTTTGATTGCCTAACTTCCCAGATTCTTCAGCAAGGATAGCGTGTTCGGGCACATGACGGCGTAAAGTTTCTAAAACCACAACTTCCGAAGCTTTATCGGCTGCCGTCACCAAATCCCCCGGACGTTTTTCCGCAGTTTTATCTTCCACCTTACCCAAATAACCTTGCAAAACAGCACCAGCAGACAGCGCTGCTTCTGTAGCAATATCTAGAAAAATTTGTAAGTCAGACATAAATAAGGTTAAAGGTTAAAGGTTAAAAGTTTAGAGTTAGGAGTTGGGAGTTGGGAATGGGTAATTGGGAATTGGGCATGGGGCCGCAGGGCATTGGTAATAATTATTTATTCTTCTCCCTATCTCCCCCTCCCCTTGTCCCCTTGTCCCCTTGTCTCCCCATCTCCCCATCACCTGTAAACGCGGCGAAACTCGGAGGGAGAAAGACGCATGGGATCTTCGGGGTTCCAAATTCCTTCACCCATCAGTCTAGACCAATGCTGTGCCTGTTCCAAACGTGAATCGTATTTGTGATTTGGCGATCGCGCTACAAATATTGCGTGTCCTTCTTTAACAAGCTGTTCGTTTACTAACGTTTCATTTTTCCATACGTAAGCTAAGGTTCGTCCAAATTTATCTTTGGCTTCTACGTCAAACTCTAATCTTACGGGTGAAGATTTGTCTTGAATCAACTCTGTCAAACGTTTTTTAGAAGCTTCTCCCCAAGGACGTTGACGTGTAGGAGGGGCGCTGATACCCGTCAAACGCACTTCAGAAATCAAATTAGGCTGTTCACGAAAACCCATAACCTGCAAAGTTTGTCCGCTAACAACCCGCACCACTTTAATTGGTACCGTTCCCGCTTGGAATGTGTCTTTTTTAGCTTGGCACCCCAGCAATAGTAAACAACAAAAGAAAATAACTACTTTTTTCATCAAAAAAGGTCAAAGGTTAAAGGTTAAAGGTAATAACTATAAACTCCTAACTGTTCACTGCTAACTGTCAATCCTCCTCAATCGGTAATCCCTTACGAACTCTACCTTTGGCAAAATAACGTCCGAATTGAAGTTCGTAAACTTCGTCTTCGTCTTGGGTTTCTACTTCTAAGTCGGAACAGGCATAGCTAACGCATAATAATGCATAGCCTTTTCTTTGCAGGTGAGGGGATAATCCCACGGCTTCGGGTTGAGAAATATTTCCTTTTATAACTTTGACGGCACAAGTGGTACAAGCACCATTACGACAGGAAAACGGTAAATCTACACCTTGTTTCTCAAAACTGTGCAGAATGTAGCGATCGCCAGGAACTTCCAAGGTATGTGTAATCCCTTTTGCTTTATCTCGAACTGTGACTTTATATGTAGAGGACATGATGATTTCGGGTTTTGAATTCGGTCATTATAGAATTATTCTCTCAAGGATTGCAGTTTATTTGATTTCAATGTAAGATGTCTTCTTGTGGCACTGCACCTGGAGAGGTGGCCGAGTGGTTGAAGGCGCAGCACTGGAAATGCTGTTTACCCGAAAGGGTAACGAGGGTTCGAATCCCTCCCTCTCCATTTTATTCAAGCTATATTATTCCTACGTACTTCATTCTTTCTGTACGTAGGTTTTTTGCTGAGTATAATCTTGAAACTTAAAATTTTAAGCTCTGAATCGCGCATTCAACTATTGCTGTGACTTGTATCACTAAAGGTAGCTTGAATACGCAGTCCGGGCTGTAAAAGTAATGATGACGTTAAGCAAACCTTATGATAAAGCTACAATTGAAAATTAACATTCCGATTAGCAGGGCTTAATGTCCGCAAGGTGTAATTCCTTAAGCGTTCAAAATGGGATTTAAGTAAGCGATCGGTATAGGTAAAAAAATGAAAAAGTTGGCATTGCTGATTGGGGTAAGCGAATATGACTATGAATTGAATCCCCTACCAGGTGCCCTTAAAGATGTTGATGCAATGCAACGTGTTTTACAACATCCAGACATGGGTGGTTTTTCCCCAAATAATATCGAAGTATTGAAAAATCCGCAGATACCAAATATGGGAATGGAAATTGAGAAAATTTTCTCTAATTGCCAGAAGCACGATTTGGTATTGCTATATTTTTCGGGGCATGGGATTAAAGATGATAATGGCAATCTTTATTTAGCGAGCAGTCAAACTTGCAAGCATCCCAACGGGCAATTGATTACTTCAAGCACTGTCGCCGCAAGTTTTGTCCACAATATCATGGATAAAAGCCCAAGTCGCAGGCAAGTAATAATTCTTGATTGCTGCTTTAGTGGTGCTTTTGCTAGAGGTATGACGGTGAAAAATGATGGTGATGTAGATATTAAAAATCAATTGGGAGGGGAAGATGCGGCAGTTTTAACTTCTTCTACTTCTACTCAATATTCTTTTGAAGAACAGGCATCAAATCATTCAATTTATACCCGCTACCTTGTCGAAGGAATTGAAAATGGCAAGGCGGATCTAGATGGTGATGGTGTAATTTCAGTTGATGAACTGCATGAATATACTCGCACTAGAATGCAGCAAGTTGCACCCAAAAGTAAGCCTGAGATTTATGCTTTTAAAGAAGGTTATAAGATTCAGTTGGCAAAAGTGTGTTTAGCTCAACAGCTAAGTTCTCCGCTTGCTAAAAATCAAATAAGTTTTGGGGAATTAAAGTTGGGAAGAATGCTGCAAGAGGAAAGCGCTAAAGATGAATTACAAGTTGATTATTTACCTAATTTTTTAGAACCGTTTGATTTTTTGATTAAAATTTTAATTACCAGACTCACTGAAAACTTTTTCATTAACGATAGAGCAAATAACTTATCTATTAACTCGGAATTTGAAATCCAAATATTAGAAATTATCAGAGAATCTTCTGAAGCCGATTTTGTATTTATACTCGAAAATGATAGTCAGGATAACTGTTTTGTTAAAACACAAAGTAATTTAGCAGAAAATATAGATAAAAATGCTTACATTAATATATTAAATACAACAATTTTTCCAATTATTTCTCATGAATCAGTTTTTAATCCCTCGCATCACGGCACTTACAAAATTCACGAGTATGCTAAAGGCTCTGCCAATGCTTTTGTGATGATACCGTTAAAAATGCCTCCGCAAGCTGAAATTATGGTAATTTGCGGTTTGCCTAGAAATTCGCATTTATTAGGAAATGCCTACGGTAAAATTCTGTCTAGTTTTTATCAAAGCAGTCAAATATTTTTAGAACCTACATTAGTAGAAGCCGCAATTATTGATGCTTTAAAAAAAGATTTTCAATTTGTCTCTGAGTCGCTATACGAAAGACGTTTTCAACTATTTTGCGAACGGTTGCAGAAAATGGTTGTTTATTTTGAACCCGTTATTTGTATAGATGCCAATGAATTTTTTATCAGCGGTTGGGAAGCTTTAGCTAGAGATACCCAAAGCTTAACTGCTCCTGTCGATCTATTTGAAGCCGCAGAATTATGGGGTTCTCGATTTAAAGTTGAGTTAGACCAATATTTTCTTAGAATTGCAGTAAAAAGCTATAAAGAAGCGAGAAAATCAAAACAAAGAAGATTGAGTGATGTTGTTCCATTATCAGTTAATGTATATCCAGAATCATTAGTTAGAACCGCATATTTTGAAACTGTTAGAGAAGTTTTAGAAGAAGATATCATTTCACCACGAAATTTGATCTTAGAAATTTCTGAAAAATCTGAATTACCGCAATTTCACAATGGTGTTAAATTAGAGAATCCTTTAGCTTTTTTCAAAAATAAACTTTTAGAATACGTCCATCAATTTAATATTCGATTTGCTATCGATGATTTCGGAGTTGGTTATGCTTCAGTTTCTCGACTAGTTGGTTTGAATCCATGTCACGTTAAAATTGACCGCGAAATTCTGCATCATCAATCTAGCGATTTAATTATTCGCTTCGTTCATCAAATTGTTAAAGAAAATAATTTATATCCACCGAATGTAATAGTTGAAGGTGTTGATGAACATACTCCAATTAGTTTATATCAATTAAAAAAAATAGGCGTAACTTATATTCAAGGACATATTGTTGGTAAACCGGAACCAGAAGTTTATCGTCTCAGCCAGGAAAAATATGAGGAATTACTAAAAATGATTTCAGGAGAATAGATAATTGGGAATATTGCTCTTATAATTGTTTATGTAACGTTACATTTTATTTCAAATCAATCCAGATGATTTCTTTAAACTAAGTGGTAGGTTGGGTTAAAGGCGCACAAATTATTTATGATATGTTTAGTATTGAGAATGCGCCGTAACCCAACATCAATATTTCTGTCTATCTTTTCATAAGTCATTATTTATAATTTTTGATTAATCTAAATTCAATATTTAACTGAAATTGAATATTGCTTTAATTCTAATCATTTAATTTGACGGTGGATGTTCGCCCATTGTTACCCACATCTTACGCACACGATTCATTTGCGAACGATTCATTTTCAACGCAGAAATTGTTATTCTTCCAACTGCTGTAAGTCCGATAATTTCTGTACTATCTTCATTCCAAGCAAAATGTTCTGACCATAATTGTTGATGTGGATGAAATAAAGTAATTTCTTGTTGACTTACTTTATCAAATGCTGTTTGACGATAAGCTTTGTATCTATTGCAAGAAGGGCAAGCCAAGCAGAGATTTTCAAAGATACTTTTCCCTCCTGCCGAACGAGGAATGATATGTTCAAATTCAAAAGTGCTTACTGTAAGGGATTCATCTGTACGGCAATAAGCACAGCAGTTACTAAAATGATTACGAATTCGTCGTTGTAAATCTACTCGAATATAAACACTCACGCCACTCTCGATGACCCCTGAAGTTGATTTAAGGTATATCTAGCCCTAGTTTTTAGAATATTTAGCTGGTCAACTTTTGTCAATAAATCATTCAAAGTAGCGCTTTCATCAGTTGATAGTTGATTCTCAGTACTCTGCTTTAATAAATCATTTAATTCAGTTTGAGTATTTATAGATAACTTGATATCTGCTAACGCTTGCAATTCATCTAAACTTAAATTGCTCAAAAGTTCAGAATCTACTACTGATTGATTTATCAATTTATGATAAGTTTCCAAATCTAAAAATACTCCAATTCTTTCTCCCTGTTTGTTGGTAAGATACTGTGTTGATTCTGCCATAATCCTTAATTCCCTTTACAATGATTTTTTCAGATAAAACTTGTTACCATCAATATTAACTAAAGCCAATTACAAAAAACCACCCAGAAGGCAAATTTTGTATTCCCAGACACATTTATATTAATGAATAGTTAGAATAGTTCTTGTAAACAATCGCAAAGCAAACTTAACTATCTTGGTAGCAAAAACTATAATATTGAGTTTGGCAAGACTTTAAAATAAAAAACACTTGCAGTATCGCTGCACTCAGTTAAGAATTAATACGGTAAAGCACGCGGAGTAATAGATAGGTGAGTCAGTCATTTGATTACGATTTGGTGATTGTAGGCGCTGGAGTAGGCGGACATGGCGCTGCCTTACACGCCGTGAGTTGCGGATTGAAAACTGCAATTATTGAAGCTGCTGATATGGGGGGAACCTGCGTTAATCGTGGCTGTATCCCCTCGAAGGCTTTACTTGCTGCTTCTGGAAGAGTGCGGGAGTTACGCGATGCTTACCATCTCAAGTCGATGGGTATTCAAATTGATAACGTTCGATTTGAAAGAGGTGACATCGCTAACCATGCCAATAATTTGGTAGCGAAGATTCAAGGAGATTTAACTAATTCTCTCAAGCGTTTAAACGTTGATATTATTCAAGGTTGGGGTAAATTAACCGGAAAACAAAAGGTGACGGTTGATACGCCCGATGGTGAAAAAACTATCACAGCTAAAGATATTATTCTTTCTACTGGTTCAATTCCTTTTGTTCCACCGGGGATTGAAGTTGATGGTAAAACCGTGTTTACTAGCGACCAAGCTGTAAAGTTAGAATGGTTGCCGCAATGGGTAGCAATTGTCGGTAGCGGCTACATCGGTTTAGAATTCTCCGATGTTTACTCGGCTTTGGGTTGCGAAATCACTATGATCGAAGCTTTACCCGATTTAATGCCGGGATTTGACCGCGATATTGCTAAACTTGCCCAAAGAGTATTAATAAATCCTCGCGATATTGAAACTTATTCGGGAATATACGCTAAAAAAATTACTCCTGGTTCGCCGGTAGTAATTGAATTGGCAGATTTTAAAACTAAAGAAGATGTAGACGTGCTGGAAGTTGATGCTTGTTTGGTAGCTACCGGCAGAATTCCAGTCACACAAAATATAGGTTTAGATTCGGTGAGCGTTGAACTCGATAGACGCAAGTTTATTCCAGTCAATGACTCGATGGCAGTATTAAGTCAAGGGGAACCCGTACCTCATTTATGGGCGATTGGCGATGCTACTGGCAAAATGATGCTGGCTCATGCTGCTTCGGCTCAAGGGATTACAGCAGTTGAAAATATTTGCGGTAGAACAAAGGAAATTGATTATGCCAGCATTCCCGCAGCAGCATTTACTCATCCAGAAATTAGCTATGTGGGAATGACACAGGAACAAGCTAAAGAAGTAGGTGAAGCCCAAGGATTTGAAGTTGGTGTAAGTAAAAGTTATTTCAAAGGTAATTCCAAAGCTTTAGCAGAAGGAGAAGCCGACGGAATCGCCAAAGTTGTCTATCGCAAAGATACAGGAGAAGTGCTGGGAGTCCACATTTTCGGACTTCACGCAGCCGATATTATTCACGAAGCAAGTGCGGCGATCGCCAATCGTCAAAGTGTAAATTCCCTCGCTCATTTAGTCCACGCCCATCCCACACTTTCCGAAGTCTTGGATGAAGCATACAAACGAGCGGCTGTCAGTTAACAGTGAACAGTTAACAGTTAGGAGTTAGGAGTTAGGAATTAGGGATTAAGAATTAAAATGTTCTCCCCATCTCTCCATCTCCCGCTCTTCCCAATTACCAATTACCAATTACCAATTACCAATGCAAATCCGCCGTCGTCCCCCAAATCCCGATATTGCCGTAATGTCATTGCGGTATCAAATTGCTGCTGCTGATGCCGAGCCAAGCAATATTTTAGAAGAAATTGTTTGGTATAAAGAAGCTGAAGTTGACCAAATGCGCGAGAAGCAATCTTTACAGGATTTGCAGCGTCAAGTCCCTAATGCTCCACCAGTTCGCGATTTTCTGGCAGCTTTACGTCAAGGTAAAACTAAACCAGCTTTAATTGCAGAAGTAAAAAAAGCTTCTCCTAGTAAAGGGGTTTTACGGGAAGATTTTGACCCGGTACAAATTGCTCAGGAGTATCAACTCGGTGGTGCTAGCTGTCTTTCGGTACTTACAGATAAAAAGTTTTTCCAAGGCAGTTTTGAAAATTTATCTAAAGTCAGGGCTGCTGTAGATTTACCTTTGCTGTGCAAGGAATTTATTATTTATCCTTATCAAATGTATATGGCACGTCTTCGCGGTGCTGATGCAGTTTTACTTATAGCAGCGGTACTCAGCGACCAAGATTTACAGTATTTTGTCAAAATCGCTAATGCTTTAAAGCTGACTCCTTTGATTGAAGTTCATACTCTAGAAGAACTTGACCGCGTTTTAGCTGTAGATGGTGTTTCCCTAGTTGGTATCAATAATCGTAATTTAGAAGACTTTTCTGTTGACTTGCAAACTACTTGTAAGTTATTACAGGCAAGGACTAAACAATTGCTCTCACGTAATATCCTTGTTGTTAGCGAATCAGGATTGCATACTCCATCGGATTTAAGTTTAGTCGCCTCTTGTGGTGCCTCTGCTGTATTGATTGGTGAATCCCTAGTAAAACAGCAAGATCCAGCAAAGTCTATTACCAATCTGTTTGCAAATTTTTCATAACCAACTTTTTTTTAGGACTTGCAACAATCCACCTGTTGGCTGTGTAACAATTCATTTATCACATACCTTGAGCTTGGCTAGAGCCTCAACCCTACCAACTATATTTTAAACTTCATGGAGCAAATTCCTCTTCCTTCACCCATTCATTACGAATTGCTGCTGCAATTACTCGAAAGACAAACCATGAATGCAGTTAATCAAAATCCTAATTTACGGAACCAGGTAAATCAATTGATTATTACCCTTCGTAAAGCAGCCGTCCAACAAAAACACTTAGAACAAGTCTGTCAGATTTCTTCTATGGAAGTTTCGCACCGCTGGTCTATCAATCACATTAACTCCGAACAAATCGCAGCTTCTGAGTAACCGAAAGTTACCGTAACTTAGTAGGGCTGAAAGCGGCAACATAAATAAAAAGGATTACCATTATCTTCTCTTGGGTTATTTACCGTGAGAGCATAGAAAGAAACTGTAGTTCAATATAGCAAATGTGAGGAGCGCTATATATAGCTTTGGCACCTAAACTACATACTATCTTTGTCCTGCCCTACAACAGTTTTTTTAGACTGCTAATCTAATGGCTTTATTGTACAGATAAGTAAGTTAGCGAAAATAAAACTAACTATGTAACGAAATGTAAAAAGCCCGAAACGGTTGCGATTGCTTCCTCGTACCTCGTCGCAATGACAAATCACAACTATATTTATTCACGTCGAGCTACTTAGCATAAATAATAAAATAGACATTTAATATACCATTAAATTTAATTGTGATTCCAAAATAATTAATTTGGGGAACGGGAGATGGGGAGACAAGGGGACAAGGGGGATGGGGAGATGGGGGGATGGGAAAAATAACTCATAGCTCATAACTCTCAATCTAAAATCTAAAGAGCGAGTTGAATGTTCAACTCGCTCTTTTAATTTATATATGATTACATCCAGAATCAGTCTTCGCAAAAAGTGGAGTTTTTGCAACAACATCAATAATTTCTCCCTATTGCTAACGAGACAGCCTATGCTGTTTCTAACCAATCGTATATTTGCTCCAACTGCTCTAAAGTTACTAAACCATACTGCCACAGAATCATCGGTAAAGGGCCTGGATCTTGTTCGCTGTGCCGCAAGGCTACGGCTAGGGAAGCCGTAGAAATCGATAAATCATCTTGCAAAAAACGAATCAGTCGCGAATAAGTAGATTGTGTCATTTTTGTCTCACCTCCTTGGGTAGGGTGTATTGTCATATATCTATCCATTCTTTATCAGTAGCTAGTAGCTAGTAATTCATGTATCACTGCACGGTTGTTTAAAAAACAGTTGAGTACAGTTTGTCCAATGCAAGACAGCAAAGGAGAACCGACAGAAATAAATATTTTAGCTTGATTTATATCAATAGTCTCAAACAATACTTCACTTAATTTCAAAAAGTTTAATACTTTATACTTAAGTGGCGATCGCCGTCTTTCATTTCTTGTAACAAAGATTCCATAGCTTATACTCCCCCATTTGCAGCTGTTTATACGTACACCAAAAGGAATATTTTTGCGATCGAATATAAATTTTGACTTGACTTGGACTCAAAAGCTTAGTATTAGACTAGCAGCAATGCAAATCTTAACATCACAACCTCTTTTTATACCACTATTATTGATACTTTTTTCTCTAAATTCACTTAAACATATATCTATTAAGCTATATAAGCAGATGTGCTGTTTTATTTATTAAGTAATTATTGGGATTATAGTGATTTAATTGTTACTTTATCTCCTTTTTTTAAGTTTAGTTCGGCAGCTCTCCCAGAACGTAATTCAATTACTTGGTCGATAAGAGTTCTCGGACCGTAAGTAGGGCAAGGTTCTTTTGTACACGGAGGTGCGGAAGCTTCAACATATTGGACTACTCCTTTACGCAGAAAAACCATATCTAAGGCAACTGGTACATTTTTCATCCAAAAACTAACTGGTTGGGCAGAGGGAAAGTTAAATACCATTCCTCGGTTGTCAGGCAAAGGTGGTCTGTACATCAGTCCCATTGCTTGTTGTTGTGGTGTTTGCGCTACTTCTAACTGAATTTGCGTACCGTCGGGAATAGTCGCAACAGCAGAAATTGGCAATTGTTGACCTAAATTATTCACGCTCAGAGAAGGTGGGGATACGGTGACATCGGGAGATTTTGCTGGTGTCTGTTGGGAACAGCTTATAAGTAAAATGCCTAATACTATAGGTAATAATCTTTGACAATAATTCATGTAATTTTTAATTTTTACTCCAAAATTTGATGATTTTAGACAATAATTTTAACAGTATGAAGGAATTAAGAATTGCGAATAGACGCTCGTATTTCTTGGATGAGGCTACAGTATGCGTCTCGCTCGCCAATTTTAACCAAGAAACGAGATACTGCATTCCCCACCATCTATTTTTTATTTGAAATCGCTGTATAAATTAAGATTTTCTTCATACTTCAATTGGCTAAACCTAAACCAAAAGCTGTATTTCTAATAGAAGAAAATCAAATTTGGCGGTAATAAAATTATTTACTTCTTGGATTCTCTATTCGGTTAACTTTAAAATTAAGATTCTCTCAATACATAGCCAACACCACGTACAGTTTGAATCAGCCGTTTTTGACTTTCGACTTCTATTTTTAGTCGTAAGTAGCGAATATAAACTTCGATTACGTTAGACTCACCCATAAAGTCATAGCCCCAGACATTTTCCAGAATTTGCTCGCGAGTTAGCACCTCACGGGGATGTTCCATAAGATACTTTAACAGTTCAAATTCTTTCATTGTCAAATCAATGACTCGTTCGTTATTAATAGCGCGACGAGTGGCTAAGTCTAAAATTAAATCTCCAAAACGCAATTGCTCGGAAGTATCAACATCTGGTTTCAAATACAAGCGAACCATATTCATGAAATTTTCCGAACGGTAAGGCTTGAGAAAATAATCATCGGCACCTGCTTCTAAACAAGCTACTCGATCGTCAACAGAATCTCTTCCCATTAACATTAGTACCGGAGTACACACACCGCTACTTCTGAGATTTTTGCATAACGAGATTCCCGATTCTCCGTGCAGCATTCTATCAACAACAATTAAAGCAGGTTGGCGATCGCGATTATGCTGCAAACCAGAAACTGTATCGGAGGCTAAAATCGGTTCGTAACCAATTTCTTTTAAATCAGATACTAGTTGATTGGCAAGATTTTCGTCGCTTTCTATCACTAAAACACAAGGGTTATAAGCAAGAGTCATTCTATTTTTGATTTTTGATTTTAACAAGATTTTGGATTATTCTCTTCTTGAAAAAAGGAATCGGGGCAGTTTTAGATTTTAAATAAATTAACTTGTTGGACTTTACTATAAGATTTTATCTTCCAGACGCTTTTTACATCTGAGTGAAAAGTTAGACGCGAAACTATTGTAATAGTTGCTTTGATGACAGTTTTTTTATACTGCCTACGTTTTCGGTTCGATGTTTTAGCACGTCCAAGTATTAATCGAAGAAATTAAAATATATACTATTTATAATAATTTATTAACAATTGACTTGATTTATTTACGATCGCGACTACCTATAGAGGGTGGAGAGGGGGAAGACAGCCCTTGCTACGAACCTTTTTACCCGTCAAAATTGATGAAATGGACTACTAATAGGTTCGTAGTAGCGCTTTAGCGACTCATAATCCGGAATTCGGAGGCGAAGACGGCGTTACTACTAACAAAATGATTAACCCGGCAAATTTAATGTGGCGGAGTACTAGGCTTGGCAATATGAGGTAAACCCCAACCTAATTTGTCTCGTAAAATTTGGAAAAATTCGGGTGATTGAAGGCGAATAAAACGAGCGGTGTAATCTGATTTTTCTATATAAATGCGGTCTTCTGGCAAAATATAACATCCAGCATTGCCATCAACTGTCATAACTAATTTAGTTGCATTTACCGAATGAATATTAACTGATTCGCTATCTGGAAATACTAATGCTCTTGATGCTAATGAATGAGGACAAATAGGTACTAGCTGTAATACTGCAACACCAGGAGCTACTACGGGGCCTCCAGCGCTTAAGGAATAAGCAGTTGAACCTGTCGGTGTAGAAACAATAATGCCATCTGCGGCTATATCTATGGCTGCATGACCACCAATTGCTATTTCAAAATGGCACATCGAAGTTAAAGGCTCGCGATGTAATACCATTTCATTTAGACATAGAGCTTCCCAAAATACTGTTTCTTTGCGAAATACTTTGACGGCAAGCATTGCCCGCTCTTCGATATCATAATTACCCTCTAAAACTTGTTCTACTGCTTGGGGTAACTGATTAACATAAGCTTCAGTTAAAAAGCCCATGTGACCAGTATTTATCGCCAGCATCGGAATTCCACAGGGTGCGACTTGGCGAGATGCGGCTAAAACCGTACCATCACCACCAAGTACCACCACGAACTTGATAGACGAATCGAAACCCGGAGGAGTCAATCCCTCTATCGGCGTATGACATACAGGGCTTCGCGGAGTCGAATAGCCCAAAATTCCACCGATACCAGTTGCGAGACATACATCCCAACCTTTCTCGGTGAATTTTTCTTTTAATTCGACAGCGATGTCATTCGCTATCGGCTTCTCGTCATTGTATATAATGCCTACTTTCGGCACGTTCAAATATCCAAATTTAAGGAAACGTTTTTTTATGTAATTAATACTTACACATTTTGCGGTTCTAGTACATAGTTCGGATTAAAAGGGAGTAGGGAGTGGGGAGTGGGGGAGATGGGGAGATGGGGAGACAAGGGGACAAGGAGAGATAATTTTTTATTATTAACTCAATACCTTTGACCTTTAACCTTTAACCTTATTAACTCCTAACTCCTAACTCTTAACTACTCCCTACTCCCCATTCCCTTTTAAGAAGATTGTTTAAAAGGAGTTCTTTTTTCTTTCTTTTTCTTACTTTTATTTTGCTGGTAATCGAGTTCTCTAAGTTTTTTGGTAATTCTGTTGAAATATTCTTGCAAATAAGATTCTAAGGTAGTGATTTCGCTTTTATCTATGTCAAAGGCTTTATATGTCTCATCCATTGAAGCGTCTAATGGCTTACCGCTTGCCAAAACTTCTGTAAATGAAAGTCTATCGGATACGTTCCATCCCCACTGAAAAATACGCAATATATTACGAATGGTGCGAAGTAGGTTTAACGGCATCCGGGTTATCCTAGCTGTCTTACCGGATAAACGTTCGCATAAGTTAATTATTTCTTGGGCACTCCAAGAGCGAGTTCCCACCACTGGAAAGGTTTTATTTTCAGTTTCTTCTCTTTTCAGCGCTCTGATAGCAAATTTTGCAATATCTTGAGTATCCATGTAGGCAATGGGTGAAGAATCTCCTGTTACCCATACTGGCTGTGCTTCTAAAATCGGAATACCGTATTGTCCAATTAAGCCCTGCATGAAGCCAGCTAACTGTAAAACGGTGTAGTTTAAGCCGGATTCTGCCAAAAATAGTTCCGTACATCGCTTGATTTCCATCAAGGGTACTTCCGGATAATCTTGATTATTTAATATTGAGAAAAAGATAAAACGTTCAACATTCGCGGCGGCTGCTGCTTGAATTAATGCTACTTTCCCATCCCAATCTACTTGTTTAATACTCAGTGAATCTGTGGGACGAGATGTGGATGCATCTATTACAGCATCTACACCATCAAGTGCGGCTTCGAGGGTTTCAGGGTAACATAAGTCTCCCCGGACTAATTCTGCACCCCACTCTTTCAGAAATGATGCTTTCTTAGAACTCCGGGCAAGACAGCGTACTTCATAACCCTCATCGATCGCATGGCGAGCAACCTGTCTTCCCAAGGTACCTGTAGCACCTACTATCAATATTTTCATCAGTTTTAATTAAAAAATGTAAACTTTTATTAAAACAAGTTTATCAGAATTGTTTTTTAAAGCAAAAGTAAAGCAAAATCTGTTACTTAAACAAAGTGATGGCAGAGACTGCCCAAGGAAGTCTCTAGCCAATAAATGAAGCGTTTTTCCTCGATTGTATGTAAAGAACCTTTATTCTGGCTCTGCGCCTTGAATCTTAAGTAACAAAGTACCTATAGCCCAACCAACGAAGATTAAGCCGAAGGATAATACAGCTG
Source organism: Calothrix sp. CCY 0018 (assembly GCF_963920925.1). Classification (NCBI taxonomy): domain Bacteria; kingdom Bacillati; phylum Cyanobacteriota; class Cyanophyceae; order Nostocales; family Calotrichaceae; genus Calothrix; species Calothrix sp. CCY 0018. Next base: position 61,637 of record NZ_CAWUDI010000036.1, read on the forward strand.
CGTTGAACATTTCGCCGCCCATTTGAGTTCTCCTTTATGAATTGTTTAATTAAGTTAAGTTTACCAAGTAATCAGTTATCAATTATCAATTATCAATTATCAGTTAGCAGTGAGCAGTTAGCAGTAATTAATTTCTCGTACTTAAGTAATATGTATCAATTAAAGCATAAAAAGGCTATTTTAAGTCAAAACCATCGTCCGCGTTTGGCGGTGACTTTGGGCGACCCAGCGGGGATTGGAACGGAAGTTGTATTAAAGGCTTTGGCTGATTCGCATCTTGGTCAAAATTGCGATTTAACTGTAGTTGGAAACCGTGATTTACTATTAAAAAATTATACTAGTTTGCGGGCAAATGAGAATATAGATTTGGCGAATCCTACCGAGTTGTCGATTTTAAATGTAAATTTGGACGGCAATATTAAGGATGAAGTTATTCTTGGAGTTGAAAATGCGGCGAGTGGTGCGGCAAGCTTTGCTTATATGGAAGCTGCTATAGCTGCTACACTTGCAGGTAATTTTGATGGTATAGTTACTGGACCGATTGCTAAATCTGCTTGGAAAGCTGCGGGTTATATTTATCCGGGACAAACGGAACTTTTAGCTCAAAAGGCTGGTATAGATAAATTTGGGATGCTGTTTGTAGCTCGATCGCCTCACACTAATTGGACTCTGCGAACTCTGCTTGCAACCACACATATACCATTGTGTCAAGTTTCAGAAACGCTGACACCGGAATTGATGAGTAGGAAGTTGGATTTGCTGGTGGAATGCTTAGAAAAAGATTTTGGAATTATAAACGGAAAGATTGCGATCGCAGGGTTAAATCCCCACAGTGGAGAAAAAGGACAATTAGGGCGTGAAGAAGCGGATTGGTTGATTGATTGGTTGGAAGAAGAGCAGAAAAAGCGGACAAATTTAACTTTAATTGGTCCAATTCCGCCAGATACAATGTGGGTGAAACCGGGACAAGCTTGGTATGGTAATTCTAAAGTACAAGCAGCCGATGGTTATTTAGCGCTTTATCACGATCAAGGTTTGATTCCGGTAAAGTTGATGGCTTTTGATCGAGCGGTTAATACTACGATTGGATTACCTTTTATTAGAACATCTCCCGATCATGGAACGGCATTTGATATAGCAGGTAAGGGAATTGCTGACGCTACGAGCATGAAAGCAGCGATTGAGTTAGCGGGTGAGTTGGTGTGTGTGAGGTTGGGGAAATAGTTAGAATTTATAAGTGCTAAATTTTCGGTGTTGAAGGTTAATTAGTAGTGAAATTTCAAGTAATTTTTGTATTTGATTGAGAATATCAAGGCTATGTAGCAGAAGGGAGCGAACTTCCCGGTTGTGTCAGTCAAGGTAAAACCTTGGATGAAGCCGTTGAAAATATCAAAGATGCGATTAAAGGTCATCTTTACGTCCAAGAAAAACATGGAAAACCTTACCAAAAGAAAGAATCTCAATCTTTTATTGGTGAGGTTGTAATATAAATGGGGCGTTTATCAAATATTTCGGGCAAGGAAGCTGTTAAAGTCTTTGAAAGTTTTGGTTATGTATTCGATCATCAAACCGGAAGTCATATGATTAAGACGGCATGATTCAAAACCTACCGTCTTCAGTTCCCAATCATAAAGAATTAGCCCCTGGTTTATTAAGAAGCTTGATTCGTCAAGCTGGAATTACGGTTGATGACTTTCTTGCTCATAAGTAATAACTGATAAAATTAGTTGAATTGTTTACCACGTTGCTATAGCAATCCTAATCGAAAGAAATAAATGTACTCAATTTAATTCTTTCTCAAGAATTAAATTAAGCAAAAAATATAGTTCATTTATTTTCTCAAAAAAGATAATAACAGCTTAACGATTGGTTAAGGAAAAGTTAACAAAAACTTTCTATATTTTTCTTATCCACTAAGCAAAATTAATTTTACCATGTTCCGTAAACTATTCTTTTTTATCTTTTTCCTAATCGGGCTTTATGGTTGTTTTGAATATAAAACAAATTTTACTAACACCGTAACTGTTGCACAAAGCCAAGTGGTATTAACTCCACAAATAGAAAATGTTGGTGTTCCTAAGAATAAAGCTCAAACAACCTTAACTTTTGCAAAACCTGAAAATATTATTTATGTCGCTGTCAATGGTAGCAATAAAACTGGTGATGGCACTTTTGATAAACCATTACAAACTGTAGAAAAAGCCTTCAAAGTTGCGAAAAAGAACGCTTTGATTAAGATGGCTGAGGGTACGTTTGAAGTAAACCGGATGATAACAGTTCCTTCTTACATTAGTTTAGAAGGTGCTGGTGCAAAAACGGTGATTGTACCGGGTAATAATTATCAAGGCGTACTTTTTGAAGCGAAGGATTTTAAAGATGAAAAAGGTGATGGATATCAGTATTTTCGCAACTTTAATGTCGATGGAAAAGATATAGCTAAGTTAGGTTTTCGCGCTTGGGGTAGAGAAAAGACTTTGTTTGAAAATATTACTTTTACTAACTTGAATAATGCTGGAATTGATATTAGTGGTTTAAATGGTGAAATTAGTAATTGCCGATTTATCAATGCTGCTGGTAGAGAAGGTGATAAGAATCAACATTTCTCCGGTGCAATTCGATTTATGGGCACTAAAGGCTTGCGGATTCATGATAATTATATAGAAGAGAATTCTGGTGGTGGGATTAAAAGCGTTTCCAGTAACGTTCGTAATACTCAAATATACAATAATAAGATTAAGATTACAGGTTCAAAAAATAAATCAGTTAATAAATCAGCTTCTATTGAAATTTGGGATTTACAGAAAGGAAACAAAATTTATAATAACGATTTAAACGCTTGGGTTTCATTAATCAACCAATGGGATAAAGATGAAGAGATTGCAGAAACTGGTAACTTGATTTTCTATAAGAATAAATTGCACGCGAATCCCGGTGTCACTGACGATATGTCGGGTTTAGAATTAGGAATTAAGGGAGCCGAATTTTATGAAAATACTTTCAGTGGATTTAAACATCGTATTTTCTGGATAGAAGGTTGGGGTGGAAAGAAAAAACCTACTAAAAATATCAACATTCATGATAATAAGTTTAACGATTGCGGTAATGCAATGAATCTCGGCCCGAATGGAAATGGAGTTGAAAATCTGAAGTTTGAGAATAATTGGATTCAAAGTTGTAATGGTGTCACTATGGGAATGGGAGGAAACAAAAAGCTAGTTAATATTGCTGTTACCGATAATATTTTTGTAAATGCGAAAACAGCTATCTCTTTACACGGTCAAAGCAAACAGTATGTTAAACTTCGTATTGCTGCAAATAAAGTTTATAGCTCTAAAGTTGGTTTGGATAATAATGTGAAGGGATTAAATATTCCAAAAAGTAATGCAGTGACTTTGAAAAAAGGTTTGCCAACAACTAAGAATTCTGATAAGTGATTAAGTTAAGCAAAAATCCGCTACTCTGCATAGGTGGTGCATCTTACCATAAATCGTATTGTTAGGAAAGCTTGAAAGTTTATTTGAATTCACATCTTGTTGCATTCTCAGTATCGCCTTAGAATAAATTAAGCGGCTTATATACAAAGTCTGATAAATCAGATTAGCAAAGGCTTTTAGTCAGGGCAAACGCACTTGGAATATAAGCCTTGAAATTGATTTCCGTGGGATTTGAGTTTAATGACAATGGTGCAAGATTTTACTTTTTACTCACTCGTATCTAAATTCCCATAATTTTATTCAAGTTTATTCAACCTTTTTTGAAATAACACTTCGCACGCGCCGCTTTTTCGGTTATGCTAGTATTATAGGTGATTTAGATAACCATTATTCACCGAAATTTCCACACTTCACACACACTATATTTGAAATCAGTAGCTCTGCAATCCAAGGATGCTACTGATTTTTTTATTTATAAGACAGAAAACAAATAAGTAGTAATCTATACTCTAATTGCTGACAGTGAAAACCGCTGTAAACCTACTGCTTTAAGGGCGTTGAAGCAATTTCAAGTTCCCCCTTAAAAAAAGAGGGATGATGACGTTTAAAATAATTTGTTTATCGTAGAAAACTAAGTACTAGGTGTAGGAGGTTCTCCTAATGGCATTACGACACTTATTTGAGGTGCATGGGCAAAAAATGCTGTTCCTCCGCAGGTAGGACACTGTACTCTATGATCTATAGGTTCGCTGCCATCGTGATGGGTTTGAATTAATAAAGGTTGGTCGCATTTATAGCATTGTGTGAAAACACGCGGGCTATCCGTGTTACAGTCTACCACCGTAATTGGTTGAAATTTTTTGGGTACGGGTGGTTTTGGTTTTGGTTTTGGGGTATTCTGTGAATCTGTCATAAAATGATCTTTTCCCTAACTTTGCTTGGGTTTTGTTTTGAGAACTAACATATAATGACCTATAAATTTATTATTGCAAAATTTTTCAGTTAATTTACCTTAAATTCGCGGATGGGTAGGTGTGCAAAATGGATCTATACAAAAAATCGCTGAAATGCTTTGATTTATATACCTTTGAAGCTTGTTGACTTTCCAACCCATCTCCGCCCCTTACCCAGAGTAGGTTTGAAGGATTTTTCCTCTTCTCAATCTCAGTGGTTGAAATTCACATTAATCCCTCCGCCGGGATTGAAACTAACATAATAATAGCGATCGCCAACTAGATGAAAAGTTGAAGTTGACGTTAATCCCAAGCACAAAGAAGTTGGTAAGATTGATTTCAAGGTGAGAATTTGGGCTTAATAAGATTGCTGCAAAATAGCAGTAAGAAATTACGAATTATTTGCTACTTCTTCTGCTTGCTGATGAATGGTTTCTAATTCTTCAGGGGACATTTTATCAAGATTTTTCATTATAAAATTCATTCTTCCCTCATTTTTCAATTTATCTCGATGTCTATTTAAAAAATCCCAATATAAGAAGTTGAAGGGACAAGCTTTTTCTCCGGTGCGTTTTGAATGCTTGTAAAAACAACTTTCACAATAATCGCTCATTTTATTAATATAGTTAGCGGATGCTGCATAGGGTTTTGATGCGAGTAAACCACCATCTGCATATTGTCCCATGCCGATGACGTTGGTTTGCATTACCCAGTCGTAAGCGTCGATGAATGCTGAGTGAAACCAGGTTTCTAATTCTTGCGGTGATATTCCGGCAATTAATCCAAAGTTATTTAATACCATCAATCGTTGAATATGATGAGCGTAACCAATATCCATTACTTGGGTTAATATTTGATGCAAGCAGTTCATTTTGGTTTCACCATTCCAAAAGAATTCGGGTAATGGTTTATGATGTTCAAACCAATTTTGTTGGGAATAATCTGCATCGACGTGATGATAAATTCCGTGCATATATTCTCTCCATCCCAGCACTTGACGGATGAAACCTTCGACGCTATTTAATGCAAGTTGATTTTCTTCGTAAGCTTGTTCTGCTGCTTGAATAATTTCTAAGGGTTGTAATAAACCAATATTAATATAGGGAGAAAGCATAGCGTGCCACATTGTTTCTTCTCCCGTTACCATTGCATCTTGATATGGCCCAAAATCTGGTAAGCGAATTTCGATAAAATATTTTAGTACTTCTAATGCTTGTTTACGTGTAACTCCCCAGCGAAATTCTTTTAAATCTCCATAGGTTGGTATATCAAGGGAGTTAACTTGTTGAATTACTTCTTGGGTAATATTATCAGGTTCAAACCATAAAGGCTCTGGAGTATTTAGTTTACCTTTGGGTGGTTTGCGGTTTTCCTTATCAAGATTCCATTTTCCCCCAACGGGTTTATCTGCTTTCATTAAAATATCAAAACGTCTTCTTCCTTCTCTATAAAAATCTTCCATTAATAATCGCTTGCGATTTTTAGCCCATTTATGAAAATCTTCGGCACTCCATAAAAATTGATTGTTGGGAAGTAAGTTGATATCACAAGGTAATTTTAAATCTTCGATTATTTGCAGAAAAGGTTTGTCATTGGGAGACATTATTCGTAATTCTGCAATTTGATTTTCTGTTACCCATGTAAGAAGGGGGGTTTGAAAATCTTCGGCTATTTTGTAAGTTACCGAATAACCTTGTTGACGTAATTCTTCCGCAAAATGACGCATTGATGACCAGATTAACACTAGCTTTTGCTTGTGATATCTAAGCTGTTTGATGTGGGAGTAGGATTCAATGAAAATTATTTCTACTTGTGAAGGGTTATTACAACTTTGTAAAGCTGCTTGGGTTGAATATAGTTGATCGCCTAATATCCAGATACCTGTTGTCATAGTTTAGGGAGTAGGGAGTAGTTTTTAGATTATAGGTAGGAAAGTTGTAATATTTGCCTTTATATTATCGATTTTAATAAACCGCAGAGAGCGCGGAGAGCGCTGAGGGAAGAAGGTAAGAGAGAGATGGTTTGTTTGAAAAGGGAATTATAAAAAACTAAATGTCAGATAGCGCAACATTTGAAGCAGGAAACTACTGTAAAGCAGGAAACTCTTAATCATCAGATTTCACTATTGTGGTGTGGCTGGGGATATTCCGTAGATATTTATAATTATCTTGATTACGGTAATAGATTTTTTTGTACTCTTGAATATATTTTCGGTTATCCAGAGGAGGAAGTAATGATTCGGAATGTAGTTACTTATCTTCTGAAGATTGCAGTTAACCGAAAAGTTTATTATTACCGATGTGCAGATTTTACACCTTTAACAGATGATGCTTTTCCGGTGCTAGATATTTCTGTAGATGATTTATTTAGAGAGGAATTTAGACTTGCTTTAGGAGCATCAATCATGCAAAAATTTTTGCTCAGTTAAATAATACTTTTAGAACTAAATTTAGTCTAATATTACCCATGACTAAAGTCACGATTAAAAATATGAATATAGATATATATCAATAAGAAGTATTTAGGACTTTGTTCTTATGTATATTAAGATGTTGGATTACTAAGAGTGATTCGTAAAGGCTTGGAGAATAAAACTCAAGTTAAAGAAAAAATTTGGAAAGCTTATCAACGCGGGAAAGTTGTAATTTTAATCCAGATACATGGGAACCGGAATTACTTTGGGATTTACCTTTGCATCAAGTGAAAGCGATCTAAAAATTATCATTTAATATCAAACCAATTTTCAATCTTTAACTCACTGAAATTAACGAAATCTGATACATTATTAGTAACTAGAATCAAGTTGTTAACTTTAGCAATCGCAGCAATTTGACTATCTGCAAATGATGGTGTTTTACCAGTTTTCATTAAACGCGCTCTTTCTGTCGCGTGCCATTTCGCGGCGTTAACATCATATGAAATAAAAGGTATATGAGGTTCAATTACTTCTTGAATATATCTTTCTATCGTTTGACGTTTTTTAGATTCTGGAAGACGATAACAACCAAAAAGTAATTCATGGTAGACAATAGTGGTTATAACAATTTCATCTTCATATTGCCGCAACTTTTCCATTACATTTGAATTTGGAATTGGTCGTAATGGTTCGGAAATAATATTAGTATCTAATAAAAATCGCCTATTCACAAAATCATCTCGCGCCCTAAAGACTTATCTCGTACATCAGCAAATATTTCTGGTTCAATTTCTGCTTTTTCTAAGTTTTCTTCCTGGCGAAATTTTTCTATACTCTCGTACAGTTTTGCTTCATTATTGACTACTTTTGTTGACTCTTCATAAGTTGTATAAATTATAATTTCTTGTCCATCAGGAATATCTATCTCCTGAAATATTTCTATAGTCTTTCCCCGTTTGATGCCTTTAATTTTCATTGTTTTAATTATTGTAAAATCGATTACGTGGGTTACATCTTTAATTTTAGCTTTTTCTCCACCGATCGCGATTGTGGGTTGGAATTCTAATTGCTGGAGACGTAGCACTGCGCCCCGTCTCTACATTAATAAAATGGTGATGCAAACAGCAAGGCGATCGCCCACTATTTATCAAACATTTTCAATCAATTGGCTATCAAATTAAATTCTAGTTTTGAAATTCTTTATTTGAGCTACCTGAGTTATGAAGAGATGACGGTTGAGATTCAACAAAGAGAAAGGTGTGGATAATATGGAAATTGATATTTATTCCCAATATGTCCATCCCGATTTCATTTCCGATTTAAAATTTCCTCTCAATGATTTTTTGGAAGCTTTGGATATTGCGAGTCAAGCTTTAAGGGATTTATAAAATCATTTTTTATTTTTCACTTAAACTAAACTTCTTGCTCACCTTTCCCTGTCAACTGTTTAATTACAAGCTGCACTGCTAAAGCTACTAAACCAACTCCAACTATTCCAAAAATTCCCGTACCTAAAGCAACTACCCCTACAACTAATGTTCTCACCGCTGAGGAAATACTCACCACCATCGGGTTATCTGAGGTAACTGGTTTATTCGCAAAAGTCGTCGCAATCGAAACCATTAATTTGTACATCGCAAATCCCAATCCTCCACACATTGTTGCTCCGATTACACAACGTAAGGGAGTTGGTTGATTTTCTTCTTCATTTTCAGTTTGTTCGATGCTTTTTTCTTCTGTCATGATTTTTTTTTAATATCTTTATGGTGAAAGTTAAGACTTCACCCCTCTCCAAAATAGCGGAGAGGGGAAGGGGTGAGGTTTTTTATGATGCTACCTGAATTCCATGAGTTATCAACCGGGTAACGAACAATTCTAAATCTGTGTCGGGAATTTCGTTTCTCAAACTCAATTTTACTTGTTCTGCTTTCTCTTTAGATTCGCATAAAGCAAATACACTTGGGCCACTACCTGACATCATCGTACCTAAAATGTCATATTTTGCTAAACTTTCTTTCAACTGCAATACTTGGGGATATTCTGGTAATACTACCTTTTCTAAATCATTACGCATTTTATCAGCGATTTCTTTGACATTTTGACGAATAATCGCTTGAACTATTTCTCCCGAATTTACCGCACTCGCACGCTCTGCTAGACTTTCTGTATCTTTAATATAGCGATCGCCATATAAAGAACGATAGGTATTGTAAGCCCAAGCAGTGGAAACTTCCAAGCTCCGATACTTGGCTAATACTATATATATATCTCCCAAATCTGATAAAGAAGAAAGTACTTCACCACGACGGGTTGCGATCGCAGTTCCTCCTCCGATGCAAAATGGTACATCAGAACCAATTTTTGCGGCTAATTCTTCTAATTCTAATTTAGTTAATCCCAGTTTCCACAATAAATCCATCCCTACTAATACTGCTGCTGCGTCTGTGGAGCCTCCTGCTAAACCGGCAGCTACGGGAATGCGTTTGTGAAGGGTTATGTCCACACCCCCATAAGTTGCGAAGCTATCGGGAAATTCACTAACCATTAAATCGGCTGCGCGATAAGCTAAGTTACTTTTATCTACAGGAACTTGTTTGTTGTCGCATCGTAACCGAATCAACTCTATACCGTTTGCTTCTAAGTCGATTTGGTCTGCGAGCGCTATACTTTGCAATATCATAGCTAACTCATGATACCCATCAGGGCGATCGCCAATGATTTCCAAATACAGATTAATTTTGGCTGGAGCAATTAAGGTGTAGCTACGCATCTTGATTTTCTAGTTCATTGGCTAAACTTACCCACTGCTGTACGCTCAATTCTTCGGCGCGAGCTTGAGGGTTAACGTCTAACTTTTCCAATAATTGTGTCAGATTATCGCGTTCTACTAACGATTGCAAATTATTTCGTAACATTTTACGTTTGGCACTAAATCCCACTTTTACCAAGGTTTCCAATCTCTGGGGATTTTTAGCTACTATCTCCCTCTCTCGCGGTATTAACCTGATAACAGCGGAATCAACTTTCGGTGGTGGATAAAAAGCCTTCGCAGGTACCGTACAAATCATCTCGCAATCTGCTAGGTATTGTACCCTTACCGATAACGCTCCAAATGCTGTTCTTCCTGGTTTAGCTACAATTCTTTCTGCTACTTCTTTCTGCACTAATAATACTATTGAATCATAGGGCTGCGGGTTGGGATTACCAATCTTACCTAACAACTTTTCAATAATAGGACCAGTAATATTATAAGGAATATTTGCTACTACTTTATTTTGATTTTTATATTGAGGAAACTCTTTTACTAAAACGGATAAATCTACAGTTAAAAAGTCTTCATTCAACAGTAACAAATTTTCCTTCTCTCCCAACTTTTCAACTAATAGCTTACATAAATCCCTATCAATCTCCACCGCTAATAAAGTTTTTACTTTCTCTAAAATCTGCCTTGTTAATACTCCTTTACCTGGCCCAATTTCCAAAACTCTGTCTGTATCTTTTAATTCTGCTGCCGCAATAATGCTATTCAAAGCCTTATCACTCTGTAACCAATGCTGAGCAAGGGACTTGCGCGGTTTCATTCTCTCTATTTACCTCTCTATCTACATTTCTAAGTATCTTTTAAAACGGTATTCTTACTTTTACCTTACTTCTTACTACTCTTTAATAGTAACGCAGTACTATTAACATCATATTTATTTGCTTTTAATCGTTCTCAAAACACTCCTTAATCCATAAAAAGCGAACTTATGTACTAATAGGGAGAACGATCAAAAGTGTTGATTTAGTTCTTATTACGATCGATTTGGGAAACAGGGATTTCGAGAATAAATTCAGTTCCTTCTCCGGGGATAGATTTACATGATAAATTGCCACCATGTTTATTTACCACAATTTGATAGCTAATTGATAGACCTAAGCCAGTACCTTTTCCAACTTCTTTTGTGGTGAAGAACGGATCGAATAATTTAGATTGAATTTCAGGAGGTATTCCAGAGCCGTTATCAGCAAGATGAATTGCAACTCGGTTATTATCGAGGAGTTTGGTGTGAATTTGAATCTGGGGGGTAGAAAGAGATTTTTGCGATTCGAGAGCATCAATAGCGTTTGCGAGGATGTTCATCAGTACTTGATTTAGCTGAGAGGGAAAACAATCAATCGGGGGAAGGGAAGAGTATTTTTTTACGATTTGGATTTCGGGGAAGTTGGGTTTTGCTTTGAGACGATTTTGGAGAATCATCAAGGTAGAATCAATCCCTTCGTGGATATCTACAGGTTTAAATTGAGCTTCATCAAGACGGGAGAAGTTACGTAGGGATAAAACAATTTCTCGGATACGTTGGGTACCTTGTTTCATAGAATTCAAGATTTTAATAAAATCTTCTTTGAGAAATTCTAATTCAATAGTTTCTATTTCTTCTTGGATCTCTTCGGGGGGATTAGGATAATGTTGTTGGTAAAGTTCGAGTAATCCGAGTAAATCTTGAGCGTAATCAGTTGCAGGAGTTACGTTTCCGTGGATAAAGTTGACGGGATTATTGATTTCGTGAGCAACACCAGCTACCATTTGTCCCAAAGAAGACATTTTTTCACTTTGAATAAGTTGAGCTTGGGTATTTTTAAGTTCGTGTAGAGTATTTTGTAATTCGATTTCAGCTAATTTACGTTCGGTGATATCTGTAGCAACACCAAGAAATTGCATTACTTTACCATCTTCGTTGCGAGTGAAGATAGTATCTCGACTGTAAAGCCAGCGATATTCACCGTCAGCTTGTTTGACTCGATATTCCGACTCATAAATTTCACCATCAATACCCGCAGCAATTTTTTCAAAACCAGATACTACTTTGGCTAAATCTTCGGGATGAATAATTTTTTGAAACAGATTTTTTCCCATCTGCTGGATTTGCTGGGAAGAATAACCGAGAATTGCAGTTAATTCGTGATTCGTGTAAATATTTTGCTGTTTTTCTAAATCGTAAATATAAATTGTGCTGGGAGAAGAATCTGTAATTCGTTGAATGAAATGTTGTTTGGCTTGAATTTCCGCTTCAACTTTTTTGCGTTCGGTTATATCACGGACGTTCGCCAAGATGATATCTTTAGAATTAAGCGTAACTCTTCGTAAAAATACTTCTACATCAAAGGTGTAACCATCATGAGGGCGTTTTGCTTTCCACTCGAATAAACGGCGATCGCCATTTATTACCTTTTCCCAAATTAATGGTAATTGATCGACGGGGTTATCCGAGCTAGAAAAATTAGTAAATGACTTTTGAGTAACTTCCGAGCGATTTACCCTATACATTTGCAGCATTTGCTCGTTAACATCTAAAATATTTCCATTAAGATCGTGAATAATTATCGCATCACAAACGCTATCCAATAGAGTTTGTAGATTTTGCTTGGAGGAGCGGACAATTTCTTCAGCTTTTTTGAGTTGGGTAATTTCAGAAGTGGTTCCTACCAAACGATAAATTTTACCATCAACATCTTTGAAAGGATTTAAAGTTGTTAACCACCAGCTAGGATTACCACCAAAGTTCAAACACTCCTCATAAGTAATTGAAGCATTAGCTTCCACACAACTTAAATAATTTTGATGTACTTGTTTACCTTCAACCTCTCCAAAGATTTCTTCAAGAGCTTTACCTTTAATATCTTCGCTTTTCATACCTGTAGAACGTTCGCAAGCAGGATTCCACCCTTGAAGAACAAAATAATTATCTTCCAAAACATCTACAACAAACATAACGTGTTCCGAACCATCATAAACGCTACGCAAAAATTGTTCTTGCTCTTGAGATTGAGTTTCCGCTAACTTTCTTTCGGTAATATCAATTATGCAACCGTCCGAGAAAATCGCACCATCGGGTTGTTTTTCTAGTCGAGAAAATCCTTGCAACCACTTTACCCTTTTAGAAGGAGTAATTATTCGCCATTCATATTCCCAATTGTTCAAAGTTTCAGCTGTAGAAGCCATTGATTGATTTAAACCAACAACATCATCTGGATGCGTCATCTGAAGAATAATATCAGAATTACGAAGAATTTGTTCGGGTTCCACACCAAAAAGGTCGTAACAACCGTCAGAAACATAAGAAAAACGAACATTACCATTATTGAAAAGTTGGTATTGGTAAAGCATACCCGGAACATTAGCAGCAAGACGCTTTAATCGTGTTTCAGTTTCAAGTGCTAATAAAGCTCTTTGCTCAACTCGACGCTCCAACTCCTGATTTAATTTCTTTAACTCATATTCAGTTTGATGTCGGGCGATACGCTCAGCGTCAAGCCTCCGGCTTATCGCACTACCTAAATTCACCGCAAAAGCTTGTAAAATAGACTTTTGTACGTCCGACCATTGACATAAAGATGTATAATCTTCAAAACCGATAAAACCCCACCATTTACCATTTACTTGAATAGGGATAACAAATATTGAACGCACTGCTTGGATTTGAGATGCATCCTCAACGTTAATAATTGATTTACCTTGAGAAAGCTTTTCGTACCACAAGGGGGAAAAATCACTATAAGAAAGATTTTGCAACAAAGGATAATCTTGTTCCTCACTCACCCCGTCAGCAACCCATTCCCAACGTTGACTCAGAAATAATTGCTTCGTTACCTTCTTAGAAGAATTTTTAAAGATATATATTCGATCCACAGCAGTAGCTTTACCCAACTCAGCTAAAGCTGTATTAATAGAAGTATCGTAATCTTGAGTAGTCAACAAGCAACTAGTAGATTTAGCAAAACTATCAAGCAAACCTTGCCGTTGCTTTAATTGAAACTCAACCTCCTGCTGACATAACTTCTCCTCCAAATCGGAAACCCTTTTCCGAAGCTTCAATAATTCCCCTTGCAAAGACTCATAAATACCTCTATCAATAGTAATGAGATTGTTTCCCATAGTCTCATCAATCGTCATTGCGGCTTATTTCATATAAAATTCATACTTATAGTTCCCAAAAAATACCTTACTTACAACATCTTGTTCATCTAATTTATAGGGAGTAGGGAGTAAGGAATGGGGAACAGGAAACAGAAAATCAATAACATTTTATAAATAGCTCTTAAAACGTCATTTTACATCTTAAAGTCTCATATTATTCGTATTTCAACCTCCTCTTCCTTCTTTCCTCTGCTTACTCCGCGTCTAGTAAAGTTTCTATTTTTTCATGAACCAAAAATAAATTGTAGGATATGTGACGCTCACACCTAGTACTTACGAAAAGCCCCCTTAAAAAGGGGGTTTGGAGGGATCTTAAATGTCTGGAACACTATATTTTCCGTTATTTCTGCGTAAATCCTGACACCTTACAAAAATATAATTCACGCACCATCGCTATTTTGATTAAATTAGAATTAGCTTTCTTTACATTAAAATTATTTATTTTCTGATGATATAGCCGTGCGTCTAACACACCCTACAATAATTAACTACTCCCTACTCCCCATTCAACAACTCTCCCAACCGATGGTTAATCAAAATCCCCTTCAAAGACTCATTTTCTGCCTTCAAAGACAAGTTTTCTGCTTCCAACTCCTTAATCCTCTCCTTTAAAGCTTCCTTACTAGTTCCATTTCTATGAATAACCACCTCTTGATAAATTTGTAAATTAGTATCTTCACTCATCCATCGCTGATAAGTCTTGGTATGCTCCTGTACCGTATGCCCCATATAATCAGCCATTGTCTTAATTGGTACCTGTAACCGATGTCCCCGAATTGCAAAAGCATGGCGCAAATCGTAAGGTTTAAAACCGATACCAATATTCCTAAACTTAATATGAATTAAAGCCGTTTTATTACTCAAACTTCCCCCAGAAGATGGCAATTTAACATTCTTTAAATCAAATAATTCTATCCAATGAGGATACAAAGGAGGAATACCGCAATTTCTTTCACCAGTCTTTGTACCTTCCGTCAAACTGGGAGTTAAATAAACTAGATGAAACTTATTATTCGCATCCGTAAAAGCCTGTAAATCTATAGCAAATAATTCATGAGGTCTTAAACCGTAAGTAGCTAACATACCATATAACCACTGCCACTGTTTTGGTTGTGTTACCTCCTTACTAGCATGACTTGATAACGCCTCTCCAATAGTAGAAAAACCCTTCACAACCTCCTCGTCGGTAGGGATTTTACGTAAACTAGGTTGTGGTAACGGAGTTGCATAAGAATCAATAGTCTTACCACCATCAAACTCGCAAAATTGACAAAACTTCCTTAATTGCCAAGCCAAATAAAATCTAGAATTACTTAATGGCTTAGTATTTTTTAAAGTAGATTCCAAAGCATCTTGAGTTAAAGGAATATCTTGAGGTAACTTCTTTAAATGCCGTAAATAATGACTTTCCCAAGTTTTAATACCTTGGCGATTTTTCTCATGAGTCTTCCAAAACTCTTGCTGATAATCTTCAATTAATTCCCCAATCGTTTTAACCGGAGTTTCATCTCTATTAAGTATTAACTTCTGAGCTTGTTTACCTAATAACTCAGGAGTCCATTGAAACTGCAAAGTCATCAACAACAAATCCAACTGCCGAGCCTTCGCAACAGCAGCTTTTAAACCCACATCATTAGCCGCAAAACCTAACGAAATGGTATACTGTTTATTAGAACTATTATTCTTACCAATATCTCCAGATTTACAGGGAAAAGTACCTTGCAAAGCGATAGTTTTGCCATTAGTTAATTTAAGTTTAACTTTTACCCTATCTAAACTTAAAGCCAAATTAGCTTGCGTAACGCTATATTTTATTCGCAAATACTCGCGCTCTAGCTTAACAAACTCATCCTTAGCAGACACCTTAACCTTCCACTGCTTCCATAAGATGGGTTCCCATTTATCTATAGGTATACCTTCCCATTCAGCCTTGCGTAAATTATAAGTACTAGCTTGGTAATTGTTATTAGACATAAATCCTGTTTTAGTATCTTCTAAACAACTAACAGTTAAAAGTTAAGAGTTGTCAATTGGCAATTACAACCCAAAATTTAACAATTATTTACCCATTCCCCGTTCCCCATTCCCTGTTAAGAGTTCCCTACTTTAATAAATTACAGCTTACTAACATTAAAAAAATCTGCGATATCAGTTATAAAATGTTACGGGATACATATAAGTAATACTGAAATAAAAAGAAACACTTAGGGGTATAACACGATGAACAAATTTTTCCGTAACACAAAAAGATATATCTTCCCTTTGATGTTATCAGCAATGGCGATCGCCGCAAGCAGTTGCGGTTCAAATCCAAGCGGTGACAGCGTAGGGGAAACACCATCCGAGGAATCCCCAGTTGCTAGCAGCCCATTTCCCACCCCTAGCAGCGAAATCCAAACCCCCGCCGAAATAACGACTACACCATCCCCCACCGTTAAAACAGCCCCATTGGGAGCAGAAACAACACCAACACCAGAAACCCCGAATCAAAATAAAACAGGAAATCTCAAAAATTCCGACATAACCTTATATACGAGTGACTTACAGTGTCAAGAATTAGTACCTCAAAAAGTGTCCGTATCATC
This sequence comes from Calothrix sp. CCY 0018, assembly GCF_963920925.1. Lineage (NCBI taxonomy): Bacteria > Bacillati > Cyanobacteriota > Cyanophyceae > Nostocales > Calotrichaceae > Calothrix > Calothrix sp. CCY 0018. The sequence goes on from NZ_CAWUDI010000036.1 coordinate 77,983, forward strand.
TAACGAACCAGTAAAAGACGCAGTAGGTAAAATTATTGCAGCAAAAAACACAGCCGATATAAACATTTCCAATTATCGAGTTAACGTTAACAGCGGAATTGCCACAGTAGATTTCCGCATACCACCCGATTCACCAAGACAACTAGTCTCCCTTTCAAGTTGCGAGCAATTCGCCTTATTCAAAAGTATTGAAAAAACCTTAACCAGCAATCCTAAATGGAACATCAAAAACGTTCGCTTTACCCAATCTGGTGAAGAAATTTATTTGTAAGTTGATATTGGTTAATGGTTAGTTGATAGTTGTTAATTATTCAGAAGCCCGGTTTTATTCAAATCGGGTTTTTTATTTTAGTCATATTGTAGGGTATGTGACTAGTACACCACGGCTTAAATAAGGCAACCATTAAAAATGGCTGAAAAGCTTAGAAAATCAAACTTCTTACTTCTTACTTCCGCCAAGCGGTACTAGGGTGTTGACTTTGTGTATTTTGAGGGGGTAAAAAATCATGGAAAAAACGTGTTGGTGTTTAAGATAATGCCCTCTCCCCCTTCCCCTCTCCCAAATTTGGGAGAGGGGTGCCCGCCAGGGCGGGGTGAGGGATGAATGTTGCGATTTTTATCGACATAAAAGTTATATGAATGAAAAACTGAGAAATTTTATCAAAGTCAACATCCTAGTGTGTGACGCATCTAATAACGAGTTTATTTAATAGCAAATTAAATTAGCCGTAAAACATTAAAATAAGTGGTGCAGCCTTACGTATTAAAATTCTTAGTAAAATCAGTATATAGTCATGCATCTAACACACCCTACAAAAAGTATATTGTTCACTGTTCACTGTTCACTGTTCACTGTTCTTAGAAAGCCACTTTTCCAATAATTCAGTCATAATATCGCTCATTTGACGGTCATCAGCAGCAGCAGCTAACTTCAAACTTCGATGCAGTTTCTTTGGTAAATAAACAGTAGTCCGAACGTAATCTGGGTCGGTACTTTTGCTTTTAAAAGTTACTTTTTCTTCAGTCAATTCCTGCGAATTATCCCTATTTTGTCGGGAACGAGCAGCATCAATTAATTCGTCAAAACGGCTAGCTTTCTTCTTACTCAAGATAAAATCTCCTTACCAACTTCAGCATAACATCGCCATGCAACTTGCGCGTAAGCATCATTTACAGCATTAACTGGTACTCCTTCTAAAGCTGCTCTTTGAAATACCGCAAGTCGTTTAATTCCTGTTTTAAAAATAGGTATCTTAGCATTTTTCAAAGCTAATTTAGCTTCTGCTCCCGACCTATTTGGCTTCGGAGGAATAATAGTTAATAAAATCCGATAATTAGCTTTTAACTCGCTAAGTAATCCAACCATTTGCATAGTAGCAGCTAATGCAATTGCATCCGGTGTTGTCGGTATAATTACTAAATCGCACCCACGAGCAATGCTTTTTAACTCCTCGAAACTAGGTTTAGTAGGAGTGTCAATTACTATATGCTCGTATAAAGCAGCTAAACTAACCCCATCTTCTTCATCAGCAACCTTAAACGGCAAACTACCGCGATTAGACCAGTCTAAAGCGCTGCGGTTCAAATCTCCGTCCACCAACAGCGTATCAGCTTTAGTTTGCAGGTATGTAGCAAGGTGTAATGCAGTTATAGATTTACCCACGCCCCCTTTAAAAGCCGCTACAGTAATAATCATTTTTTCAATATAAAAACTTATACCGTACAAATTTTACAGTATATCAATTCCGGCATTTAAACATCTAAATATTTAATAAACATATAGATGTTTCAGCATATGGATGTTTAAATAAAGTAAATAACATAAAATACTCAAATATAAAATTAACGTGCAGTATATATAAAAACCTAAATATTTCACAGGCTAAATATTAGTACAAACAGTAATTTACCAGGGAATTTACCCTTTAAAAGTCAAGAAAAAGTATTCAAATAAAGGGTAACTAGGAACAAAGAATAAGACTAAAGATTTTTGCTAAATCTCTCAAAGTTAAACAATCTGTAAGTAGGCAAAAAAAATACAGCTTCAAATCCTTAGCCCTGTTGCCTGTTTCCCTACTCCCTTAATGATTACGATTATCAACGCCAACCCGTTTATGTATCAAATGTAGATAGACACCGGCGGATGCAGATGTTTTACAATCTGACCGATCGCAGTAAGTTTACTCATTGCATAATAAAAAATAATGTGATGATAAAATTTTCTCTACCATCTACTCGATAGCAGAAGTATCCTAGATAGATAGGAATATATAAAAGTGAAGGGTAAACAATATGGATGTAAAAGTAATTCTAGTAGGACTAACAATCGTGTTTAGCGTGTCATGCTTGATTTTCGGCACCAAAAACGGGTTTTATGATTCAGAAAACTATCATGGTAATGGTTCCGCTCATTAACCGGAGCCTGGTTTAATGAACTTTTTTGAATAGTAGGTGGAGAGGAATTTTGTGGAGATGTAGTGCAAACTTCATCCTCTCCTCTTTCTTTTTTAAAGAAAATAAAACCGAGTTAGTGAATAAATCGTCCAAGGATAGTAATTTGTGCATGAAATAAGATGCTAGTAAGTAATTTGCATTTCAATCTGTCTTGGATTTGATGGGATGGAAACCGATATCCGTTCACCCGCAGAGTGCGGCTAAGTTTAGCAGGAAGAATATTGGTGTAGCCAACTTCTCTGTAGCACTGCAAATCTGAAATCTAAAATCTGAAATCCAAAATCAATTATACGGGGGGATATATGAGCGAAGGCTATTCAATAGTCTCTCTTGATGAAGGGGAAAGCCAAAGCGAATTAGAATGCTTACCTTACGGAGTTCATCAAGATGGTGAAGGTATGTGTCTGTTGGTGCGAATGGGTCCCTATCGTATCATGTTGGACTGTGGCTTAGAAGATATTTCACCTTTAACAAAAAAGTTGAAAAAGCCAGCACGTCCGGATAATACTCCTTTACCAGCCGATATTGTACTAGTAACTCATGCTCATCCAGATCATGCCAGGGGATTGTTGGCGCTACACGAAAAATTTCCCCTTTTACCAATTTATGGCAGTGAAGTAACCTGTAAGCTGCTACCGCTAAATTGGTTAGACAAAAATAGTCAAGAAAGCCACCACTACTTCCAAGCATTAGAACTGCGTACAGCTATCGAACTTAAAGAAAATCTTACCGTAGAACTTTTTCCTTGCGGACATTTACCGGGTGCAGTCGCAATTTTACTCACCTACACAACGAACGATCGCGCTTATAAGTTGCTTTATACGGGGGATTTTTTCCTATCTAACTCGCGATTAGTAGAAGGATTTCGTTTAGAAGAATTGCGCGGAATCGAATTAGATGTGTTGATAATAGAGGGTAGCTATGGTACCGCTCGTCATCCCCATCGCCGCAATCAAGAAAATCAACTAGCAGAAAGAATAAATAGTGCGATCGCGAATGGTTCTTCAGTATTAATGCCTACTCCAGCATTAGGATTAGGTCAAGAATTACTCATGCTCCTTCGCAGCCACCATCACTTTACCGGCAGGGATATAGATATTTGGGTTGATGGAAATGTTGCTGCGGGATGCGATGCTTATTTAGAATTGATGCCCCATCTTCCCCCGTCGGTACAAAACTTTGCCCGACATCAACCGTTATTTTGGGATGAACGAGTGCGCCCCCGCGTGCGTCGTTTAGAAGATTCTCAAAGAAGTAATGTGGGAAATTCTCCCTGTATCATTCTTACAGACTTCACAACCGATTTAAAAGAATATTGTCAGCCACAAACAGGTTCTTGGCTGATATTACAGCCAGAAAAAACCGGAATTGAAGCTTCCCAATATTCTGAACTCGGTGCTGTAGAAAGCTACCTGCTCGCACAACATAGCGATGGTCCGGGTACCACTCAACTAATTCACAATTTGCGACCCCAACACGTTGTTTTCGTCCACGGTTCGGCAGCTTACCTAGCAGATTTAACCGGATTAGAAGAACTGCAAAACCGCTATCACGTACATTCTCCCGAAATTCAAACTTTAGTTCAGCTTCCGATCGGCGATACATTTTTACAACCAGCAGCACCAGATACAAATTATGAAGGCGAACTTACTCAACTAGATACAGCAATCTTAATTACACTTTCAGATGATATAAAAAATGATCCCCGATGGCAACAATTCGCCGACACCGGATTAGTCGAAGCACGCTGGCAAGGAGAAGAACTTGTATTGCGTAGTTTAACTCAAAAAGAACTGCTCAACCAAAATAGCGATCGCAATATTTGGCCATCATTGGACTGTTGCGGAACCTGTAAACATCAAAGGGGACAACGGTGTTGGAATACCGCGTCCCCTTTATATAACTTTAAAGTAACATTAGAAGGTTACTGTCCAGCGTTTGAAAGCGATCAATAGGAACAAGCTTTTGGCTCTCTTACTCGGGATTAGAATCAGTAGACGGATTATGAATACGCTCCTCATCCGGACAATCTTCCGTCATCAGAGGTTCAACATTACCTCGTGAAACCGAAGCGAGCTTTTGAGTTACAGCACCAATGCTTTCAAGTCGAACCATTTCCTCCCAAGAACAAATTTCATCGTCTTCTTCTGTTTCATAGCGCAGGGTGACTAAATCTCCCTCAATATCTATAATGCGGGCGCGTTCAATCCAGCGTTGCTGGTCCCGCAAGAAAATACATATTTCCCGCGCATCACAACATAGTTGATAAATCTTACGGTGTAGCATTCGCGTGCTTCTACCTTTTCTCAACGTACTCTTTGTCTGTAAAAACTTGGGATTAACCCGCGTATTCGATAACACCCATGACCCGAGTGCGGTAATCGAATCCAAACCGGCATATTTTGCTGACATTCTCATCAGTTTTATGTAAATGTTGGATTCAAGAAAATTATATGCTTATTTACCGCACTAAAAAAAATATAGTTATGAATTGATTATTCAAGGAATATTTGCATCATAGAAGTGAAATCGCGTGGGATTCTCGCCGACCAGATAATATATTGCTGGTAAGTCATTTCTATTATTATGAATTAAATGATACTCCAAAGCAAGTGAACATTGAGGTTGGTTATTTTGCCTACTTGTAATCATTAGCGTTGCTAGGAGTGAGAGCGCGGACTGCGATTAATCCACCTTTATATTATCGATCTTAACTCAAAAAGAGGGCAAGCTCCACCCAGGATTGAAAAATAACATAATTTTTTTATTCGGCAACATCACATCTCAAACCATCATATGCCACTTAAGGAAAGTCAACATTGGATCATTTTCTTTGAGCGAGAAACGACCTAGAAAGATTTGAAGATGCTTCTCGCTTAACTTCTCCTGCACGAACAGCATCAGACAGCCGCGTCAATGCAGCCACATCTTCAGCTCGATATATTCTGGTAGCTAGCATCTGATGCAGCAGACCTTCGGACTCAACGCTTAAATATCCAGTTTGAAAAGCAGATTCTACAAGTGCCCGAATCATCATTAATTAAAGCTAAGTTAGCATTAAATCATTCCTCATAATGAAACAACTCCAGCTATTTTTAAGTGATTGAATTCACATAAACTTTGTGATTTAAGTCACGGCTAGCAACTAACAGCTTACTATGTTAAAAGTTCTCGAACCTAGCTATTGCAGTATTAATATTAGGAAAACTAATTTTATTTTGGCAATAATATACTGACTTGATAGTATTACTAGCAACCCAGTAACAAAAATACCACTACTTTAATACCGTGCATTAATTTTACTTGCAATTAAATATATACGTATAAAAGATTAAAGAAAAAATTGGCGAAAATCCTCATCTTGGCTGCTTAACTGCACAAAAGCCAGATTAAAAGAATCGAACTTAGCAGCTAAAGCTTCACAAGCAGGACGTTCGGTAGCATAATGTCCGGCATCAACTAAAATAATTCCAGCATCGCGGCTTTCTTGAAACTGATGAAATTTGCAATCAGAAGTCAAATATACCGTCGCACCAGTTTTACTAACAGACTGAATAAAACTAGCCCCCGAACCCCCTAAAACAGCTACCTTTTCCACAGACACATCTAAATCCGCATTTGGAGAAAAAATTAAATTCGGTGGTTTCAACGAAGATTGAATTTTTTTTAGCAGCTCCCGTAAACTTAAACCGGGTTGAAGAACACCAACACGTCCATATCCCAAACCCGGTTGAGTATTTACAATAGGAGAAACATCCTGCAACTTTAAAATTTGTGCTAAAACATCCGCAGTACCGTTATTTACCTGGTCGAAATTGGTATGAGCAGTGTATATACCAATATTATGAATAAACGCCAAACGAACCATTTCGCCAATTGCATCACCAGTACGCAGCGACTTAGTTCCATTAAAAATTAAAGGATGATGAGCAAAAATTAAATTAACCAAATGACCGGAATTTTTCAACTCGATCGCTTCTTGCATTACAGCCAAAGTAGGAGTCAAACAAACCAAAACCCCCGCATCATCATTTAACACCCCCGGCTCCACCTGCCAACCGCAATTATCCCATTTTTCTTGCCATGCAGGATTCGCCCATTCCTCAAACCAGCTAATTAAATCGGTAATTTTCATCAATTAAATCATATGAAGACATCGGTTATTTATTGTATAAGGAGTAGGCAATGATGGGGAGATGGGGAGATAGGGTGATGGGTAGATAATTCTTAACTCCTAACTCCTAACTCCTAACTTTCCCCCTTCCCCCTCACTTCTTCCCAATATTTAACTGCAACGAAGCCTCTTCGCGCATTTGGTAAAAAGGTTTATCCCATACACCCATAGCATTCCATTCCCACGCTGCAACTGGGATACATTTGCGATCGGCAAGATAAGTTAGCAGACAACGTTCGTCTTTCGGCTCTCGGGAAAAGCAGAAAGGGTTCCGATAGCGTTTCTCAGATATTTGAGGATATTTAAGATCGTCTTTCTTGATACATTGTAAGATTTCTTCACCTTTACAAAGTAAATCATCCAAAAAATGAAGGCAGAAAGGTTCTGAACTTGCTCTTTGCTCGGGTTTCTTCTTTACCCACCTTGCCCAATCAAATCCATACATGAAATCGTGAACATATCGAAAGCGAATTTCTGATTCTCTACCGAACATATCCATTAGCAAAACTATTTTATTGCCAAAATCTTCTAAAGCATCTTGAGGAGCATCAGATGATAAAGCTTGTTTGAGCATACTGCTGACTATAAAATCAAAATCCCAAAATATATTTTCTGGGAAGTTATGCAGCGAAGATTCAAGTATTCTTTGTAAAGTATCCCGAAAAATTGTCATCAAGTAAACATCAGGTACTTGTTGAACAACCTTTACTCCCAGTTGGGTAAAACTAGTAATTAGAGATTGATTTGGATTCAGCGATGAAGGTTTTGCAACTTGTTGGACGAGAATTTGGTCTAGAACCTGAAAAGAATTACTCGGTGTAAAATTTAGCTTCATAAAAATAATAGCTCGCTTCTTGCCGTCAGAATTCAAAAGCAATTTATATTTTCACTTTAAGTTAAAAATAAATTGCAAACTTTAAGCAATAAATAAACTTAATAATTTTAACTGTAGCCGTAGTTCTTATGACAAATAAATAGTACAAAAAGGCAACGGGGAAGAGGCAACAGTATGCAGAAGTTTTTGAAACTCAGATTTTATTTTATATAAATTTAGCACTAAGGTACTGAAAAAACATACTTGGTTTAGAGTTTGAATTTAATTACACATTATAAAAATCAAAATATTTCTTATTTACTACTTACTATTGCCAATTCCCCATTCCCTACTCAAACTATCCAGAAATATGCACAACCAACTCTCTAGAGTGATTGCGTTGTCGGTGTTCCCAAATGTAAATACCTTGCCAAGTACCTAAAACCAAATGTCCTCGATTAATAGGAATATGTTCTGAAGTATGAGTAATCGCAGTACGTATATGTGCTGGCATATCATCGGGGCCTTCATCATCATGGATATAGTTAGCCGATTCGGGCACCAGTTTAGCCATAAAATTAGCTAAATCTTCCAATACATTAGGATCGGCATTTTCTTGAATTAATAAACTAGCAGAAGTATGACGTAAAAATAAAGTACAAAGCCCGGTTTCAACCCCCGAATCAGCAACGATTGCTTCAATTTTAGGAGTGATATTGTACAAAGATTTACCAAGTGTAGAAACTCTGAGTAACTTTTGATAGTGCGACATATTAGTTTTTGACTTTTTACTAGCTACAAATTAACAATTTTAAATTTAAGCATTAATCAAGAGCATATTTTCAATTTTATTAGTAAAATTACTTAGAATTCAATAAAGAGAGTAGCATTACCTAGTGGAAAATGCTGTTGTTTCAGCCAAAAGCTGTAGTTACACTAAGTATTGTTTGTAAGAGTTACTATGCACAGTTTTGGAATTTCCAAGGGTCATCAGGGACATCTTTTTTCTCAATCATCTATGTTCGGAGTGAAATCATTATTTATTTCTATTAAATAAAATAAACTAAGAAAGTAAGAATAATATAGTTCTTCATAATATTATTTATTAATTTACTTATTAATATTTCTTGTTTCCCGTCTTCTTTTTGAGATAATTTCATTCTACTGCCTACAGTCCAATCCCTACTCCCTTGTCGTAATTACGATTTACGAAACTATTGCCGCTTGAAAGTTGCCTCATGAATATGGTATTTCAAGATAATTAGTGGCAAAAAACTGGGAATTTCAAATATTTTGCGCCGCAATCGTCCGAAACTTCAGAAAAATCCCGTAGGTATAATACTGGTAATTTTGGTTTGGAGTCTAACTATCGGTTGGCTGTTGACTTTCGCAACCAATTCTTATGCTGCCGTTCTCAAATCAGAAGTCGGTTAGGAATTCTGAGTGAGGAGTGAGGAGTAACTAAGGTTAAAAGTTAAAAGTCTGCATGTCAAAGTTTAAATTCTCCTTGTTTCCTTGTCTCCCCCTCTCTCTTCCAAAAGACGGAAAACCAACCTTCTCCAGGTCGGGCTTTACGGCGCTGCATTGGGGACAAAATGATACTATTAACTTAGATAAATATAAGTTCTTTGTTAAAACCAATTGTTTAGTAAGCCTATACGCTGGTATTTTTACTATTTTTGAGTTAATTCTCTTGGAATGCCTCTTTGCAAAGCCAAGAAAATTCTCCGATTAATGGTAACGGTACTTATAATCATTTCCAACGTCGATAAATTTTTTCTTCTGCCAGGTTTAGTTAAATTAGAAAAGCCATGCTAAAAACCTTGTTGGGCGACCCCAACGCTCGTAAACTAAAAAAATTCCAACCATCAATTACTGAAGTTAATCTCTTAGAGGAAGATATTAAAGTTCTTTCCGATGAAGAGCTTAAAGGTAAAACCGTAGAGTTTAAAGAACGTCTTCGTAAAGGCGAATCCCTTGATGATATCCTACCAGAAGCTTTTGCAGTTACCAGGGAAGCTGGAAGGCGCGTTTTGGCGATGCGTCACTTTGACGTGCAGTTGTTGGGTGGGATGATTCTGCACAAGGGACAAATTGCAGAAATGAAAACCGGGGAAGGTAAAACCCTGGTGGCGACATTGCCTAGTTATTTAAATGCTTTAACTGGTAAAGGCGTACACGTAATTACCGTTAACGATTACTTAGCCCGTCGTGATGCTGAGTGGATGGGACAAGTACATCGTTTCTTGGGATTGACTGTAGGACTAATTCAGTCCAGTATGTCCCCCGTAGAACGAAAGAAAAATTATGAATGCGATATTACCTATGTTACCAACAGCGAAATAGGTTTTGACTATTTGCGGGATAACATGGCAACGTCGATGGCGGATGTAGTGCAGCGTCCGTTTAATTATTGCGTAATTGACGAAGTTGATTCGATTTTAATTGACGAAGCACGTACACCTTTGATTATTTCCGGTCAGGTAGAAAGACCTACCGAAAAATATGTCAGAGCGGCTCAAATTGCTAGATCGTTGCTCAAAGAAGAAGATTACGAAGTAGACGAAAAAGCTCGTAACGTACTTTTGACTGATGAAGGTTTTCAGCACGCAGAAGAGCTTTTAGAAGTAAACGATTTATTCGATCCTGAAGATCCTTGGGCGCATTTTATATTTAATGCGATCAAAACCAAGGAATTGTTTTTGCCAGATGTACACTACATTCTTCGTAATGGGGAAGTCGTAATTGTAGATGAATCTACTGGTAGGGTATTACCGGGAAGACGTTGGAGTGACGGTTTACACCAAGCTATTGAAGCCAAAGAAAATGTAGAGATTCAGCCGGAAACTCAAACCCTAGCTTCGATTACCTATCAAAACTTGTTTTTGCTGTATCCCAAATTAGGTGGAATGACAGGAACCGCAAAAACAGAAGAAGTAGAATTTGAAAAAATTTACAAATTAGAAGTAACCATAATTCCTACCAACCGAGTCAGGCAGCGTAAAGATTTGGCTGACATGGTATTTAAAACAGAAGTCGGTAAATGGAAAGCTATTGCCAAAGAATGTGCCGAAATGCACGAAACCGGCAGACCTGTTTTAGTAGGAACCACCAGCGTTGAAAAATCGGAATATCTGAGCAAACTATTGAAAGAGATTGGTATTGCTCACGAACTGCTCAACGCTAGACCCGAAAACGTCGAACGGGAAGCTGAAATTGTCGCTCAAGCCGGACGCGGTGGAATGGTAACTATCGCCACCAACATGGCTGGTAGAGGTACCGATATTATCTTGGGTGGTAACGCCGAATACATGGCGCGTTTGAAAGTTCGCGAATTTTTAATGCCTCGGATCGTTAAGCCAGAAGACGAGGATGTATTTTCGCCTCACAGAGCAACTTTACCCACCGGAACCGATGGCGGACAAGGATTTACCCCCGGTAAAAAAGTTAAAACCTGGAAAGCTTCTCCCAAAGTATTCCCCACACAGATAAGTAAAGAAGCCGAAAATATTCTCAAACAAGCAGTAGAAGTAGCTGTTAAAGAATTTGGCGAACGTAGCTTATCCGAACTCGAAGCCGAAGATAAAATAGCGGTTGCAGCCGAGAAAGCGCCAACCGACAACCCCGTAATTCAGAAAATGCGCGAAGCATATAACCGCGTCAAAGAAGAATACGAAGCATTTACCGACGCAGAACATGATAAAATCATATCCTTGGGCGGTTTGCACGTAATTGGTACCGAACGCCACGAATCGCGACGGATTGACAACCAGTTAAGAGGACGTGCCGGAAGACAAGGGGACCCAGGTTCCACCAGATTTTTCTTAAGTTTAGAAGACAACTTAATGAGAATATTCGGTGGCGATCGCGTTGCTGGTTTGATGAATATGTTCCGTGTAGAGGAAGATATGCCCATCGAATCGGGTATGTTAACTCGCAGCTTAGAAGGTGCCCAGAAAAAAGTCGAAACCTACTACTACGACATTCGTAAACAGGTATTCGAGTACGATGAAGTAATGAATAATCAGCGTAGAGCAATTTACGCCGAACGTCGTCGAGTATTAGAAGGGCAAGACTTAAAAGAACAGGTAATTAAATATGCCGAAAAAACGATGGATGACATCGTTGATTTTTACGTCAACCCAGACTTACCTTCGGAAGAATGGGAATTAGGTAAATTAACCGAAAAAGTTAAAGAATTCGTTTATCTGCTCTCAGACTTACAACCTTCTCATTTAGAAGATATGTCAATGAGCGAAATCAAAGCCTTCTTACACGAGCAGGTTCGCATCGCTTACGACATGAAAGAAGCTGAAGTTGACCAAATTCAACCCGGATTAATGCGTCAAGCAGAAAGATTCTTTATCCTACAGCGGATAGATACCTTATGGCGCGAGCATTTACAGCAAATGGAAGCCTTGAGGGAGTCCGTAGGATTGCGCGGTTACGGTCAAAAAGATCCGTTAATTGAATACAAGAGCGAAGGTTACGAACTATTCCTGGATATGATGACAAACATCCGCCGCGATGTAGTTTACTCCTTATTCATGTTCCAACCACAGCCACAGCCTACAGTCGAAACATCTCAGATGGTGTAAGGATTTTAGATTTTGGATTGCAAAATCTTTTGTAGGAATATTGAGAAACCGGGTTTTAAATTAAAACCCGGTTTTTTTTTATAGTTCGTAGTAAGGACTAAAGTCCTAAATCCGAGGACTTTAGTCCTTACTACGAACCTATCATAATTATTTTCTTACATGAAACTCCTATTCCTATGCAGCCAAAATAAATTACGGAGTCCCACAGCAGAAGCGATTTTTTCCGAATACGAAGGATTAGAAGTACTATCTGCTGGTTTAAACAAAGATGCAGAAAATGTTTTATCAGCAGAAATGATTGAATGGGCCGATATTATTTTTGTCATGGAAAAGTCACATAGAAATAAATTATCCAAAAAATATAAAACATTTATGAAAGGTAAGCGAGTAGTATGTTTGGATATTCCCGATGAATATGATTGTATGGAACCAGATTTGATTAAAATATTAAAAAATAGAGTTTTGCCATTATTGGGGACATTTTAAAATCAACTATTAATTAATATAAAAAAATAATATTTAGAGATAAAATACATAAAAGAAGAAACAGACTTGATTAATTAAGAGTGTTAATAAGCTTTTAGCCCAGGTTCACCGCTTACAGTGCGGCTCAGATGGGCTTTATTTTTGTGGCTCCAGTCTTTTAGTCATTCAAAAAAGCGTGTCCGTTCCGTAAGGAAATATGATAACAGGGGATGTTAACATTATTCGGAGAAATATATTCATGAACCCATCAGGGGTAAAAATTATTTTAGTAGAACCAGCGGGGCCTTTAAATGTAGGTTCCATAGCGCGAGTTATGAAAAATTTTGCGCTTAAACAACTGGTTTTAGTAAATCCCCAATGCGATTACTTGGGAGAAGAAGCGACGAGAATGGCAGTTCATGCCAAAGATGTTTTAGAAACAGCAGTATGTGTAAGCACATTGCCCGAAGCACTTAGTGGGTGTAAGCGGGCGATCGCCACAACAGCTAGAACCCGAGATAATTCTTTGCTGCAAAGCCCCCGCGAAGTATTACCCTGGTTATTAGAGGTAGAAGCACAACCAGCAGCATTGATTTTCGGTAGAGAAGATAGAGGATTGAGCAACGAAGAATTAAACTATGCTCAAAAATTTATGCGTATTCCTACCGATTCCGGATATGCATCGTTAAATTTGGCTTCTGCCGTAGCAATTAGCTGTTACGAATTAACGCTTTCTCAACCATTAACCATTGAAACTAATGCTTTAGATAACGAAATTGCACCGATGGAGGTTGTCGAAGGATACTACGAACAGTTAGAATCGCTACTGCTGTCTATCGAGTATTTATATCCTCATACCGCAGCCAGCCGCATGGAAAAGTTTAGGCAATTGTATAATCGCGCTCAGCTGCAAACAACAGAAGTCGCTATGCTAAGAGGTATCTTGCGGCAGATTAGTTGGGCGATCGCACAATCCGGAAAGTTATGAAAACAGATGAAAGAATATTAATCATCTGCGCTATTGTCCCCGAAAGTAAGAATAATAGCTTAAACTAAACACGAAAATGCTACGAAGAGTAATGTGAAAAGAAGCGCGTAGTTAATATTAGTTAATCTTTTGGTTCGAGAATTAGTCCCGTATTTACAGTTTGAAGTGGGTTAGAAGGAGTAGCGGTGTCAGAATCAAGTTACAAATTTACAGCTTCTGGGCGGCGACAACCCACAAAGGGCCGTCAAAAAGTACGTAAAGTCCAGAAGCCGGGAAATGAAAAAGTTAAAGTAGTTGGAAATCTTCGTCCACCCCAACAAGGTGGAACCGTTTCACGTGTAATAGTTAGCCCTTCATCTAACACCGCGAAAAAACCCCGCAAGCGAAAAAGAGTAGAAGCACCAGCAGAGACTTGGTTAAGAAAAAAGAATGCATCCCAAGCAGCATCTAAAGGAATGAAATCGGCTTCTGTAAATGGGATTCCACCTTTAAAATTTAATAAACGAATAACTAAAAGAGTTAAAGTATCTAACAAAACTCGTCTCAAGCCGATGGCGAGAACCATGCTTTATATATTGCGCTTATTGATTGTCGGAGTAGGTATTGGCGCAATTGTAGGTACGGCATTATCAGTATTAGATCCAGCAACCCAAAGTACTACAGCTAAATCATCTAACGTCGAAAATCAAGCTCAAGTACCTGCCAACAACCCTGCCAACAATCAAGGTTTATATTTAACCCAAGAAATAATTCCTCTTAAAAGCACCATACAAAGTTTAGTTGCCGCTAACCCGAATTTGACACCAGGGATTTTCATAGCAGATTTAGATAATGGAAGCTATGTAGATTCCAACGGCAACACTTCATTTCCAGCAGCCAGCACAATTAAATTACCTATACTAGTTGCCTTTTTCCAAGATGTAGAAGCAGGAAAAATTCAACTAGATGAACCGTTAGTCATGGAACAATCAATGCTTGCGGGTGGCTCCGGCGATTTGCGGAGTAAACCAGTCGGAAGCAAATTCACCGCCTTGGAAGTCGCGGATAAAATGATGGTAATTAGCGACAACACCGCTACAAATATGCTAATTGCCCGCATGGGTGGAATAGATGTTTTAAATCAAAGATTTCGCAGTTGGGGTTTAACAGCTACGACACTTCGCAACCAGCTACCCGACATCGAAGGAACCAATACCACCAGCCCTAAAGAATTAGCCCAAGTAATGGCAATGGTGAATAAAGGGCAATTAGTTTCAAATATGATGTCCCGCGAACGTATACTTGACATCATGCGTCGCAACCAAAGGCGGCATTTATTACCCAAAGGTTTAGGTGCCGGAGCCAAAATAGCTAATAAAACCGGGTACATTGGCGCAATGTTAGGTGATGTAGGTTTAATTGAATTACCATCCGGCAAGCGTTACGTTGCAGCAGTCTTGGTACAGCGCCCCAGAAACGATCCTGGCGCAGAAACTTTAATTACTTCCATATCTAGTTTCGCTTACCAATACTTTAATCAACCAGTTGGGATGCCAGTAGTACCTGGTAACGTGCTTCCACCAACCGGCAACTCTCCTTATTTAAACAATCCATCAACCGGAACTAACATTTACCAACCACCGTTACCGAATGCTGTTCCCAACGGTGTAAACAATACAATCCCCACAACAACTTATCCAAATAATGGGTACAATTCGCAGTATTATTATCCTTATCGAAGATAAATTAAATGGTTAATGGGTAATTGCATGGGGAATTGGGCATTGGGTATTGGGCATTGGGTATTGGGAGACAAGGAGACGAGTTATCAATTTACTCCTAACTCCTAACTCTTAACACCTAACACCTAACACCTAACTCTTTAATTTAAAATCCAAAAGATAAAATATAAAATCCAAAATCGAATGACTACCCCTTCAATTCAATTTTTTGCTGGCATTGACGAAAAATTAGGAAACGTTAGCCTGCGTCGCAATCCGAATACTGGGAAACGCATCGTTTTAATGACATTTGAGCAAATGCAGGCATTAGAAGAATTCAACAGCTTTAAAAAAAAGTCTTTAAATTCAATGCTTTTGAAAGATGAAGAAGGCGAAATCAACGTAACTCCCTCTTCTACTAAATTCATTTTTGGTGGTGATGAAGGAGATGAATTAAAAAGAGTTGATTGCCAATTTGAAATTGAGCAAGACGAACATTGGGAGAGGTTTATGCGTTTCATGCATCGTTATGCGGATGCTAACGGAATGGCTTATGCAGATTCTTGAAGAGTTGGAAGTTACGTCTGATATGAATTAAAAATGCACCTTCGGGCTGCAAGGATTTTGAAATTATCAACGCGAACTAGCTCGTTTCAGCAGTTAATTCACATCAGACGTGAATGATAAAATTTTGGATTCTAAATTTAAAGGTTGCTTAATCTGAGTAACAGTTTTTACAATAGCTGGGTAAATCGTGAGTTCTAATTCTTTCTCGAAAATCTTGGTATTTTTGTGAATTCCAGATTTTTGCAAAATCCTCTTCAAAAACATTACCCATTTTTACCGTATCTGAATCTGCCAGTATAGAGCAAGGGACAACATCACCACTGGAAGAAATATAAGTATTGCTCCAAGCCCAAGGACATTTTTTTTGTTTTGAATAAAAATCATTACGTTTGATATTTAACTCGATTTTATTTGTATTAGCTACTTGTTTAGCCTCTGTTAAAGTACTAATTAATTGTTTAGAATTTAAGTCAGTTTTGATAGAGTTATTGTATTCTTTAATTGTATTTTTCCCCCAGTCACTTAGAAAAAGTTGCAAATTAATATCATCTACTCCCAAATCGCTAGCTAATTTTACTATTTGTGGTAACTCATGAATATTTTTATCGGTAACTACAGTCCAAACTGATAGATATGGTTGTTTTTTACCATTACGAATACGATTCAAATTTTGAATGTTTTTCTTAATTTGATCAAATTTACCTCCAATTCGGATACTTTCAAAAGTTTCTGCTGTTGCACCATCGATACTGAAAGTAATACTAGTATTTTTTAATCGGGCAAGCTGCTCGGCTACTTTTTGATTACAAAGGCTTGCATTTGAAATGAAACTCATTAATAAACCGTGTTTATGTCCTAAGTTAAGCATGGGAATAAACTGCTTATTAAGTAGAGGTTCACCCATTCCCTGAAGTTTAACTTGTTCAAGATATGGAAATTGATCTAAGATGCGGCTAAAAGAGGTTTCATCTAAGTGTTTTTTTTGCTTATCCCAGTAAGTTACTTGACAATGTTGACACTTAAAATTACAGTCGTTATTTGGCTCAACATTAATAAAAAAGGGAGAAAAAGGTATTTTTTTCCATTTAAAAATATATGACAACATTATACCAGTATAATTCCACAGTAGGAGAGGATTTTTGAATCTCTGTATCCAAAGATATAATTTGCCCTTTGCAAGAAATGCCATTGAATATCACCTTGTATAAATTGCTTGACACAATTATAAAATTTGACTGGTTATATATTCAAATATACACAAAGGAACTATAAAGGATTAATTATGAAAATTATTTATTAACTTTAGAGAGAGAAAAAAGCATATTTACCAGCATGAAAATTTCGACATCATTTCCATAAATATGCTATGTAAATTTGTACTCTAAATAATGAATAGTATATTTGTTCTCTTTGCCTACAATACTTTTAACTATAAAAATTATTTAACTTTCTACAGAGAAAAATAAAATACTTGAAATTGTATTTAATTTTAATGAAAAGCGGTTTTAAATCGTCATTGTTTCGCTTAAACTAATTCTTCCGTAACCTAACGTTTTACGTCCAATAGAAAATTTCAGCTTCAGGAAAACGTTCGGCGATAGCACTTTCAAAAAATGTCCGCAATTCTTTCATGGTGTCTTTATGGTAAACATATTTGACACCGCCGAATTTGTTGCGTTTAACGCTGCGGTTTGACTCATCTAAATCGAGTTTGCTGTTAGGATAGTTACTAAAAATATAGTCAAATATATTAACTAACTTTTAGCTTTGTAAGGCT
>NZ_CAWUDI010000037.1:0-84210 GCF_963920925.1 Calothrix sp. CCY 0018
TTTGGTTGCTCATGGATGCCTCAATAATCCCTACCCCGAAATTTTGAGGGGATACCAAGAATAGTACCTGGCTCGGCAGCACCTTGCAATCGAGAAGCAATATTTACAGAAGGACCAATCGCAGTATAATCGGCACGTTCGGAACTACCAAACATTCCTACAACTGCCGTACCTTGATGAATACCGCAGCGAAACTGAAGTCCACTACGTCCGTCGGTATCAAAAATACCTTGCGATCGCCAACGTTCGTTTAACTCAGAAAGACCGCGTAACATTGCTCTAGAAGTATTGACGGCTCTGCGCACCTGTTCGTTAGGTGTAAGTTCTTCTGGCGCTCCATATAAAGCCAAAATAGCATCTCCCATAAATTTATCTACGGTGCCGCCGTTATCAAATACAGCCTTTGTCATAGCTTCTAAGTATTCATTAAGCAATTCTGCAACTTTCCGCGACCTTAAAGTATTGGATAATTGAGTAAAACCAACGATATCGCTAAATAAAACTGTAATTAAACGGGGTTCCGGCCGCAAATCTAGAACTAATTCGCCTTGCTGTGCTTTTTTGACTAAAACAGGAGGTAAAAATCGCTGAAGTACTGATTCTGTTAAATAAATATTTAATTCCAGAACTTTGCGTTCGTTTTCTTTTAAAGCTAAGAGATTTCGTGCTTCTGCCAAAAGTTCCCTATCATTAAATGGTTTAGCTAAATAAGCATCGGCACCACGTTCGGTTCCTTCAATGCGAGTGTCTTCATCAACTTTTGCAGTCAGCAGAATGATTGGTATTCCTTTGAGCGTCTCCTCCGAGCGTATCATCCGAATCATCTCTAATCCGGTGACTACAGGCATCATTAAGTCGGTGACAATCAAATTGGGTAACAATTCTTTCGCTATATGAAAACCTTCCGAACCGTTTCGGGCTGTTTGTACTTGATAACCGTTTGCGCGAAGAATACTAGATACATAAGCTCGCATATCGGGATTGTCATCTACAACTAAGATTAATTGTCCTTTTCCAGTTTTGGAATTTATAACTTTTTCAGAGGGAGAATTAACACTTGCCGACAACAATTCCTGGGGAATTTTTTCAAAATTATCAATATGACTATCAGTTGATTCTATTAATTCTAAATCGGCTAACTCCACAGCAGCACGACTGAGATTAACTTTACTTTCCGTTTCTACGACTTGGGAAGCATTTAAGTGAGCGCTTCCTGAAGGAAGAGATATGGTAAAATTGGTGCCGCTTTCATAAATAGAATCGACAGTAACTGTACCTCCGTGAACTTCCACCAACTCTTTAACCAAAGCCAAGCCTAAACCCGTTCCTTCATAAGAACGATTTTCTGAACCTTCAGCTTGACGAAAACGTTCAAATAAGTAGGGAATTTGTTCTTTGGCAATACCGATTCCAGTATCTTCTACTTGTAAAATACAATCCGAACCAGTGTACTGCAATCTAACAGTAATATTACCGTTTTGAGGAGTAAACTTCATGGCATTCGATAGCAGGTTGTAAACCACCTTATCGAATTTTTCCATATCTAAATAAACCGCAGGACATTCATCTAGTTCTGTTACCAGATTTAATTCTTTTTTCTCGCAGTATGGACGGAAAGACTCAACAATTTGACTGACAAATTCAACTAAATCGCACTTGCGAAAACTAGGCTGCATTCTCCCAGCATCCAAACGCTGCAAATCCAATAATTGATTTACCAGTCGCAACAAACGCCTCGAATTACGCAAAGCAATGGTACTTTGTTCGTGAGATAATCCCTCACCCGCGCTCACAGCAGACTCCAAAGGACCTTGAATTAAAGTTATTGGGGTGCGAAATTCGTGGGAAATATTCTGAAAAAATTCAGTTTTTTGTTTATCTAATTCCAGCAAACGTTCCGCTTGTTGGCGAGTTTTTTGATAAAGCCGAGACTGTTGAACTGCAAGGGCTGCTTGAACTGCGACAGATGCAGCTAACTCTACTTCCGGTTTTAGCCAATGCCGTTCTTTTCTACTTTGTCTTAAGCTAATACTGCCAATAATTTTTCCATCGGCAAGTAATGGAACTACCATCAACGAACGAGTAGCCATTTTTAAAGGTAAATCAAAACCTTTTACTTGGGCAGAGTAATCCTTAAGATCGGTAATAATTACCGGCTCCTGAGTTTGCAAGATTTTTTGCAGTATTTGATTTCCCGTCAGAGGTGCCAAAGACTGCGGTAATTGATGAGGGCTGGGTTTTACTTTACGGTTTGAGTTAGAGTTACTGCCAACCTCTACTTGAGAACTATCGTACAAACCAACACACTCAACAAATTCATCTTCGGCAGTCCATAAAGATAAAACGCAGCCATCTACCTGTAAAGCTTGTCCCAGTTGTTCGGTAATAGCAGCAAAGATTTCTTGGGGATCTAGGCTAGAACGGATGGCGCTAGTAATTGTATTAATTAATGCTTCACGTTGAGCAAGAGCGTGTACCTGCTCGTAAGCGCGAGCTTGAGATAAAGCTAATGCGGCCTGATTTGCTACCATCACTACCAACTGCACGTCATCTTCCTCCCAATCACGGGATTCTCCTGACTGGTGTAATGCCAAAACTGCCATCAATTCTTGCTGACAAATTAACGGCACTACTAAAGTAGAGCAAATTCGAGCATCTTCATAAACTTGAGAGCGGTTACTTTGTTCGGAAGTATTTCCTTGAACCCGCTCATCTGTTGTTGCATCAGAAATTACTTGAACTTCGCGGGTTTCCCATACCGTATGGGCTAAAAGTTCGGCTGAGTCAGCTTGAAAATTTGATTCAACAACTTCATCTTTATGCTTTAGTTCGCTGCTTGATTCTCCCGAATGAAGATTTTTTTGAAAAATAAAACCTTCATCAACTAAATGTCCATTTTGAAAGGGACGTAAAAGACATACATCAACTTCCAACATCTGACCAACATTATCGACAATAGCTTGTAGAATTTGCCGATAATCTAAAGCGCCGCGAATGGTATTAGTTAAAGAGTTGAGCAGCGATTCTTGACGTAATGTACGGGTTAGTTCATAGGTACGTGCTTTGAGAACATTGTGAGTATCTAAAGCTTGACGCACTACAGCTTTAAGTTCTTCTGCTTCCCACGGCTTAGTTACATATTTGAAAACCTTACCAGCGTTTATGGCTTCCACCAAGTCTTCGACATCAGTGTAGCCAGTTAAGATAATCCGGATAATATCCGGGTACTTAGTCGCTGTCAGGCTCAAGAATTCTGTACCGCTCATCATTGGCATTCGCTGATCGGAGATAATTACTGATATATCTCCTTCTTTTGCCAACAATTCCAATGCATCTGGACCACTTGTAGCTCGTAGCACCTTATATTCGCGATAAAAGGTACGGTATAGCAAATCGAGGTTGTCGGGTTCGTCATCAACAACCAGTATTTTTGGCTTTCTCTTTAATTGGGATTTCATGCACCGCTTCCAAAGAGTAACGGCAGTCGGATAAACAATTTAATTGGGTAAGAATGTTTTAACATTCGATATAAGGGCACAACATTACAACTCAAATCGGCAATCGTGCTTGTTTTAAGCTTACTTTCTTCGTAGTAAACTCCGAAGCCGAAGCTAAAGAGGTGCCGATCGCCATTAAGAGCGAATTTTTGCACCCCAATGCGTTTCATACTCACTTTTAGTTTTAAAGATTAGTTTTTAATAATCGATATCTTGTAGCCAAATTTTTCTTCACCCCCAGCGATAATTTTTGAATTAGACGTACATTTAACAACGCTGATTGAATTCATCCGTCCAGCATCTGTTTTATTAGTTTTCCCGACTTAGCACCAACACTAACATCGAGAAAGCAATTTTTATTGATTTCAAGGGTCGTTTAAACAGTAATATTACGGGATTGGCGGCATTTTAATGTATTGATAAGTACTGCATTAATAGTGTATATCTGGATATAAAGTCTCAATATAGTACCGTAAACAGATTTATTAAGTATAAATTTAATCACAAGTATGTATGTCAAGAAAATGATAGTCAGCGTTTAAATTACCCCCTTTCAGTTATAAAAGAAATACTGCTGGCTTATATGAATTACTTGTAAATTATCCAGTAATTGCGTATGCAGGTGCCAGACTTTACTACAGCCAGTTTATTTATTGCCAGTCTAACAACCCCAGTAGCCGCTTGTATTCTATTAAGCACTCAATGTAACAATTAGACACCTAGCTTCCACCGGGTGTACAAAAAATTTTTTATAGCCCGAAGTTTTCGTCCTCCGTAAAAGTTAAAAGCTTACTCGTAACCAATCCCGGCACGATTCATATCGATTGTTAGGAAGCAAAAGGCATAAAACATGGATTAAAATGTTTATTCGCGATATTGTGCCGCAAAAAGCTCTTGATTGGAAACTTGATCCCTATGAATACCCCCTTGAGAATAATTTAGTTGCATTGCTTAACGTAAAAAGTGCGGTATTTGAGAAAGAAGTTGTTACTATCAATAGTCAGGAGGGTAAAAGAACGTCTGTCAGCAGTCCAAAATCGATCGTTGTGTCATACAAAATCAATTGAGAGGGAAATGTAGGTATTGCCGAACATAATTAAGGCTTGAGAATGCACTATAGTTATCCCTATAGTAGGAAAAAAACTAGTTTAATTATCTGTGTACCTACTTTTAATCCATATTTTCCGGATAGTTTGAGCTAATGAGCTAAAAGTTATAATCTCGAAATCTTCCGACAAAGGTAAGAATTAAACGATTTGATGGACTTATATATCAAGTGGAGCAAGGATAGTAATCTGTAAAAATTCCTGTATTTGCAATTTTTTCATCTATTTATTATGATTCTTGTCTAAATCTTTATGTAAAAAGACACTTTATGCGACGCTCCAATTTGCACATTTTTTGCACGTTTTTAAATTAGAGTTTTCATCTAAAGACGATAGTGTTTTACGATATTTAACTCACCTGCATCAATGAATAACTTAAACACCATTACAGCCTTGACTCCTTCGTTTTCTCTTCCATCTCATCAAAAGCCAATTGCGGTAGCCACTAACCCCATTACCTCTGGGTTCCAAATTCGTCTGTGTACCGCTGCTGATTTAGCTGATGTTGCCCAAATTATCGCCGAAAGTTTTCACTCCCGTCACGGTATATGGGGATGGGCTTTTCCGTTATTGCGTTTGGGCATTTACGAAGACTTAAGACATCGTTTGGCGGTAGAGGCACCTCATCACGTGTGTTTAGTAGCTGTTGATACTAGCGATGGAGCAAATTTAAGTTTAGTTGCGACTGTAGAATTGAGCGTGCGCTTGGGCGATGCTTGGACTTACACGGGCACTCGAAAAAGTTTTGCTTATTTATCTAATTTAGCCGTACATCCTCAATACCGAAGGCAAGGAGCAGCTCGTGCGTTATTAACTAGCTGTGAAAAAGTTGCCGCCGAGTGGGGATTTAAAGATTTATATCTCCATGTTTTGGAAAATAACCATCAAGCACGACAACTTTATTTTAAATTAGGATACCGTATGCACCAGATTGACTCGAATTGGAATACATTTTTCTTTAGACGCTCGCGACAAATCCTACTTTATAAACATCTTTTAGACAGTTAAATAATTAATATCCAACCTACACAGAATACTTCTAAAAACTTAAATTTATAACTTGACTAAGTATTCAATTGATGTTATGCCATTTTCTTAACTAATATAGCTAGCTGAATAGATGTTCGATCTCAGAAACATTTCATAGTTATTTTTTAGATATTGGTTACATTTATTTATATTTTTTTCAAGAAAAATATTTTTCTTGAATAGGGTTAGTTCCCTCAGTTCACATAGGTGTCGTCAGATTTATTAAAAAGCTATCTGCACAACAAATTTCTAAGCAATTCACTAAAAAAGTTCCTATTTATATAGTCTACGAACCATTTAGGAGCAATGTAAAAATATAAGGTCACAACAACTTTAGCAAATCCTTGATTTTTTTTATCTTTTCTTTAAAATATTGCGGTTCTAGTTGTAGTAAGCTAATTTTTGTAGAGATGTTTAGCAGCATATAATATTGAATTAGAGACTCCGCTGATAAAACGCCGTCATAGTTTTGTATTTATATAAAAACTTAGATAGCGCAAGCATCTCAAATTAAGTATTATGAACAATTCAGTAAAATTACACTTAAAATTGATTAATGTTTTACATGAACTTTGTATATAAAATACCTATCTTTATAGAAACTTTAAGTAAACATTCCTGTACTGGAAGACAAATCCAGCTAAATCACATAAAATATGGTTACTCAATCGGTTAATCTAATTAATTTAATTTGAATTTAGTTCAGCCGAACAATAAAACTTTAGATAATAGCAAAACTAAAGCTTTATTCATTGATTTAATCGCCAATTGTTTGTTTAAGTTCAAATAAGTTCCTTTCTTGTTTAAATTTTTTAGAAAAGATGGATAGCGAAAAGCACCAACGCTATCAAACTGCTATGGTATCAACTTATTATCCTGACACTTGTTTCCTCGACTATCTTGTGATGCCAGATGGAGTTGAGCAATCTTATGGCTCGGATCTACTGACAAAGCTGCATAGTGGAAAGGTTTTTATGGTCAATAGTCGTAGACGAAATGGGCTAATACTTTTTAAAGCCTATCATGCAGAGTTTGCCGGACCGGGAGCCGCTGTCGGTGGCGATTACGATCGCGATTGCGTTCACGTACTCCCGATTGGGAATATTTCGTCTATGTTATTGACAACTAGTTCCTCTGAAGACCGCCAAAAGTCTTATTTAATACGAAGGCAGTGGATTAGGCTAATCAAGCAAATTACTGAAAATCCAGTACCGCAGCAGCGGATCCAAAGAATTCTCGATCAGTTTGAACAATATTTTCCACCAGAAGTAGTAAGTCAGTTACCGGATAAAGCATTTGCAATGTTAGTGGGAGTTTTGCCACAGACTGTAGCAATGGTACGCCGTTTGGGTAATGAAATAGATACTCTAAGTTAACAAAAGCTGCCTCAATCGCTGGTTCTAATTTAAGATTTTAATTTAAGATTTTAATTCAAGTTTTTAATTCAAGTTTTTTATAGCCCTTTTCAAACCGCTCTAAAGTACGGACATTTTCTGAGGGGGAACCTACAGTAATTCGCAATCCCCCACCAGTGAGCCGTACCAAAGTGCCAGAATCTTTCAATTCTTTATGAAGATTTGTTAAAGAATTATTTATTTGTTTTTCATCTTGTGCTTTGAGCCGTAGAAAAATAAAGTTAGCGGCACTTTCAGATATTTGTAATTGTGAATATTGAGATAAATTTTCGAGTAATTTAGAACGTTCGCTTAAGGTTTGAGAAACAGACTCTAATAAAAGCGAGCGATTTTGTACGGCTATTAATGCAGCTGCGATTGAAAAACTTGGAAGATTATATGGTAAACGGACTTTTTCTAAAATAGCAATTAGTTCCGGATGAGCAATAGAGTAACCTACGCGCATTGCAGCCAAACGAAAACCTTTAGAGAATGTCCGTAATATCACCCAATTTGGATGTTGTGATAATTCCGAGGCAACAGTAGCTTGACTAAATTCAAAATAAGCTTCATCAATTACTACTAAAATATGTTCTGGCAAACTTCTTAACCACGTCAATTCTGCTGCCGTTAAGGAATTAGCCGTAGGAGAATTCGGGTGAACAACAAAAACTGTTCTAATAGGTTGTTCGCGATTGGTTTCTAACGCTTTCGAGGCTGCGTTCAAATCCATCTCAAAATTTTCTTCAGGATTTCTCGGTATTGTTACTACAGGAATACCTAAAGCTTGCGCCAAAATTCCATACATTGAGAAAGTCGGTTGAGCCACAAGTACCGAACCGTTCCCTCCCAAACAGGTAGCGATTAAGATTGAACGAATTAGTTCATCCGAACCATTGCCCAGAGAAATATTGTTACTTACAAGAACGTTGGAAGAAAGATTCGCTGACTCGTTAACGTATTCACTAATTGATTGTCTGAGTAAAGAATGTCCCCCATCTGGATAACGATTGGTTTCGATTAACTCTTTATAAGTCCAAACCAATTTTTCTTTTAACTCAGGGGGTAAATCATAGGGGCTTTCATTGGTATCAAGTTTATCTAACTGTGTTGGTGCATTGGTGACTGGAGAAGCGTCATAAATCCCAAGCTGCTGCTTATAAGCTGCTAATTCTACTAAATCACTGCGGAGGAAAGGAAGCATATTAATTTTAGATTTTAGATTTTAGATTTTAGATTTTTTTAATTACAAACGTATTTTTCTTGCATTAAGTCTAAATAACCTAATGTAAGAATCACTCAATTTGCATACCTAATATGTATAATTTTCATTATTTTATCATTAAAAGGTAGCTGAAATTACGGTATTTTTGCCAATTTTAATTGCAGCACTTCAGTTAAGTTTTGGATATCTGACAAAAACCTTGAATGCTCTGCCAGATTTCCATCATCATATTATCTAAAGCATGATTGCTATTAAGTTCGATTAATTCTACCCAAGAACGTTTTTGAGCAAAATCTCGGCTGGCTTCGATGGGAATCACTTCGTCATGCTCTCCGTGCAAAATAAGTGTAGGAATCGGACGTTGCAAAAATCTTTCCTGATATTGAGTTGCGTCAGTCAGAAAATCATAACTTAGAGGTAGTTCCCGTTTTTCGCCGTAGTGATGAACCATCAAATATCCTTCTTGCTGCCAGCGCTGTATAACTTCCGTACCTAAATTAGGCAGCCAATGCGATAAAAAACCAAAGGCTGGCGCGAGTAAAACCAAACGTTTTACCTGTAAGAATTTTTCTGCTATGTGGGCTGCCGTTAAGCCTCCTAAGCTAGAACCAATAATAGTTACGTTCTTATGTTCTAAAAGTAAGGCTATTTGTTTAAGCTGGCGTGTAATTGTGAGGTGATAAAAATCATCACAATTTAAATCGGGAATTTCCAGTTTTATTTGATTTTGAGCAAAACGTTCGAGTATGTACTTAGCTTTACTAGAATTAGGACTCGAAGCAAAGCCATGAAGGTAGATGTAGTGCAATTTGTCAGTGAGCAGTGAGCAGTGAACAGTTATCAGTTAACAATTTTCACCCGTTCACCGCAAGGTGCGGCTCAGGGTGTGGATCATCAATTATCAATGAAAGGAATTACGCAGTCACAATAATAAATATAGTGCTTCAGATATTAAAATCTCCTTTAAGGAGGCTTTTCGTAAACCTTAGTTAACCCGACTTATAAGGAAATACACCATATGACAGGCTTGGAAGCACTTAAAATTTTCATTTCTGAGTTTTTTCCTAATTTATTTACAATCGATTATCGAATTATATTGATAATTAATAATTAATAATTAATAACTGCTAACTGCTAACTGATTACCGCATCGTAACGAATTCTTCTGCTGCTGAGGGATGAATACCAACAGTAGCGTCAAAGTCTTTCTTAGTAGCGCCCATTTTTACAGCTATAGCTACGCCTTGAACTATCTCAGCTGCATAGTCTCCTACCATATGAGCGCCTAAAACTTTGTCGGTTTCACTATGCACAATTAATTTCATCATTGTTCTTTCTTCCTGTTGCGGCAAGGTGTAGAACATGGGACGGAAACGAGTGCGATAAATTTTTATTTTGTCCGAACCAAATTTTTCGTTCGCTTCTGCTTCCGTTAAACCTACCGTGGCGGCTTCTGGTTGGGTAAATACAGCTGTAGCAACATCTTCATGGCTGAAAACACGTCTTATATCACCATATTCGCTATCAGCAAAAGCTCTGCCTTCACCAATTGCCACAGGAGTTAAGTTAATTCTGTCAGTAACATCACCTACAGCAAAGATATGTGGAATGTTTGTTTGACTGTATTCGTCAACAATAATGGCATTCATAATGCCGTATCCATGCCCTTCAACAGTGCTAGGTACTATCTTAACTCCAGCTTTGTCTAAACCCAATCCTTTCACATTGGGAGCGCGACCCGTAGCCACTAATAACACATCGGTATTTATGGGTTCTTGCTGTTCTCCAGATAAGTTTAACTTTAAGCCTAAGCCCTCGGATAGCTTTTCTACAGATGTAATTACAGTATTTTTAATTATCCGAATACCGTGGTTGATCATTCCTTCCTGAATCCCGGTACGGATATCTTGATCAAAATCTTTCAAAATCATGTCGCCGCGCATAATTTGGGTGACTTCGCAACCCAAACCGCGCATAATACAGGCGAATTCCGTACCTATGTATCCAGCGCCGATAATAGTTATATGCTTGGGCTGTTCTTTGAGGTGGAAAATATCATTAGAGGTAATACCATACTCTATCCCCGGTATATTTGGTAGAGAAGGCGTTCCTCCAACCGCAATCAAAATTTTATCCGCAGTAACTTTGCGTCCATCAACTTCTATAGTATGCTCATCAACTAAGCTGGCGCGACTTTGAATTAACTCTACTCCGGCTCTTTCCAAGAAGTTTATATGCAGCGCGGATAGCCTTCGTACTTCATTATCTATAGATGTGATGAACTTTTCCCAGTCCAACTCAGCATCACCTACTTTCCAACCATAGCCACCCGCGCTTTCAAATAACGAAGGGAAGTGAGAAGCATACACCATGAGTTTTTTGGGAACGCAGCCGCGAATAACACAGGTTCCGCCCACCAGATCGTATTCGGCGATCGCCACTTTTGCTCCGTAGCTTGCGGCGCGTTTGGAAGCTGCTAAGCCTCCGGAACCAGCACCAATTACAAATAGGTCGTAGTCGTAAGTCATAGTTTTAAGCGTGTTCTTTGCAAAAATTAAACCGCCGTTAGTATAGGTTCAAATAAGCGCGGTTGTCCGAAAAGATGCTCCTATATTCCACACTAATTTACTTTTCAACATTCAAGCAAGCGCGTAAATTTTCTTCTTAATTTAATCCAATGTTAAAAATTCTTCTGCGGTAGTTGGATGAATGGCGATCGCCTCATCTAAATCATCTTTAGTCATACCTTTACGAAACGCAACACCAAGACATTGAACGATATCGGCTGCGTGTTCGCCTAGCATATGAATTCCGATAACTCTTTCGGATTCACCTTCAACTACTACTTTAATTATTGCCTGCTCGTCAGTTGAAGCCAGTTGATACATTAGTGGCACAAATTGATCGTTATAACATTTTACCGAATCGCCAAATTCAGAACGTGCTTGATTTTCGGTCATACCTATACTTGCCATTTCCGGACGAGCAAAAACAGCACAAGGTACCTGCCCGTAGTTTACCGTTTGGGATTTGTTCGCGAAAACTGTATTGACAACAGCAACAGCTTCTTTTTTTGCTACAGGTGTTAACTGCAAGCGATCGGTGCAATCTCCGACGGCAAAAATATTTTCCTGATTGGTACGACTATATTCGTCTACTTTGATTGTGCCTTTTTCGGTCATTTCAACTTGGGCATTATCTAGATCGAGCTTTTCAGTATTCGGAGCGCGTCCGGTAGCAACTAAAATAGTATCGGCGGCGATGGTTTTTTTGAACTTACCATTTACAGTTAACAGTAAGCCTTCTTCGTAATGTTTAATTTCCGTCGCCTTGCTGTTGCTGATAAATTTAATTCCTCGTTTAGACAAACTTTCTTGAAGACTTTTACGAATATCGTCATCAAACCCTTCTAGAATCGTTTCACTTGTATCAACAACAGTGACGCGACAACCTAAAGCATTCATCATGCTAGCAAATTCTACGCCGATGTAACCACCACCGATTATTGCCAAACGTTTGGGCAAATAGGGTAAATGAAACATTTCGCGGGAAGTGATCCCGTATTCGATACCGGGGATATCCGGGATAAAAGGACGTGCCCCTACAGCGATTAAAATCTTATCTGCTGTTACCTCGATTTCATCGACTTTAATAGTGTGAGCATCAACGAAGGTAGCGTGCCCTCGCAGTAAAGTAATGCCATTTTCCTTAAATTTTTCTTGATACGAACTATTAATGCGATCTATTTGCTTGTGTACCGAACTGATAAACTGCGTCCAATTGAAATGCGATGAGCTTTTACTCCAACCATAATCAACTGCAATTTTATTCTGTAGCGCGAAGTCAGCCGCGTAGACAATCAGCTTTTTAGGAATGCAACCGCGATTCAAACAAGTTCCACCAAGGGCTTCTTCTTCGGCTACAGCTACACGTAAGCCCAAAGAAGCGGCTTTTGAAGCAGCAGCCGCACCAGCAGAACCAGCACCCATTATAAATAAATCGTAATCGTATGTCATAACTGCGCTTAATTTGAATTGCTCTTTAAATGAATGCAATATTTTTCTCTTTTGACTCGTTTGATTTTAAATCGTACAGGAGTTAGGTAAAATCTACCTCGACCTAATGATTTTTGCTGCTGTAATCAATCTTAATTGTATAGAGACTTTATTATCTTTCGGCAATAAACATAAAACTATGATTTTTCCACAGACACAGTATATTTTATCGGTTATGAAAGCTCTATAAGCGGATTGACACCTTCGGCGGCAGATACCACAACTGTCTTTAGGATGAAATTTTTATTATTTTCAATTATACTGATATACCCTACAAATTGAATCTTTTTTGATTATCCCTTCGCGATCGCTATTTTTTGATTTTTCAATTATTTTTCAAGCCACCGTTATTTGTAATTCAGACTACCTTTTATCCTATATTTTGCTGATATGTTTTTTTTGCCAAAAAAAATAAATTAGATACAGCTTATATGCAGGTTAGTTGTGACGAGAATCACAACCATTCATGATTGAGATCCTCTTCTAACAACAGAGCTAGGAGCATAATTATATATAACTGAACTCTAGCCGAGTCATTAATAGGGAACACACTAATAGCCGACAGCCTTGAGCAAAGGACTGTCGGCTTTTTGTATTTATTATTATATATATTGGGAATTAAGCATTGGGCATTGGGCATTGGGAGAGGGGGTAGATGGGGAGATAAGGTAGAATTTTCAATTCCTAACCCCTAACTGGTAACTGAAATAAGTTTCCCCACGACTTGTTGGTAACTTGACAGAGATTCTGCCGCAGCCACTATCAAGTGTGGGGAAGATGAATTTAAGGACGGAATTATTATAGATTCGCCGTTAAATTCGTATTTTAGTTACAGGTTTTTCCAATATCCCATCAAAAACGATTTTTGCTTATTAATCCCTTAGTATTGGGTTTTATTGGATATGACGGGTAATAAAGGAAAACCAAGCTCAATTACAGCCGAATTAAGACATGGATTGAATGATGAAATCGAAGTAAGGAGCAGCTTGCTGTGCATCTTCAGCACTTAATAGATTAATAGAAGCTTCTTTTAGTCCTTTGATCGCTTCTACCATTCCGGGTACGGGGACTCCTAAAGAGTTGTACATTTCCTTAACGCCAATCAAACCAATTTTTTCAATAGGTTCTTTATCACCTGCGAGTATTCCGTAGGTGACTAAGCGTAAGTACCAACCATAATCGCGGACGCATAGCGCACGTTCGCGCTGTCCGTAAGCATTACCCCCTGGAGCAATAAAGTCAGGGCGCTTCTGCCAAAGTGTCTTAGTAGCTTGTTCAACTATCTTTTTTTCATTTTCAGTTAGGGTACTTACGATTCGCACCCTTTGTTCGCCGGTTTTCAAATAGTCTTGGATATTTCTAAGTTCGCCGCTGCTGGGATAACGCAGCTCGTCGTCAGATTGGAGAATAACTTGGCTTACTACAGTCATGACTTGTAAAAGAAAGTGCTTTTTTTATTATTACTGATAGTTTACCGATTCAAGTACCCAGAAGTGAAGAGATGGGGGGATGGGGAGATGGGGGGATGGGGAGATGGGGAGATGGGGGGATGGGGAGATGGGGGGATGGGGGGATATTAACTGATAACTCATAATTGATAATTGATAATTGATAATTGATAGATGATGACTAGAACAAAGTGGAAACAGGGTGATTTGGTTGAGGCTGTAATTACAGACTTGAGCGATACGGGTGATGGTGTGGCTAGAATCGGTGAATTGGTGGTGTTTGTACCGGATACCGTACCTGGCGATCGCGCCCAGATCCGTTTAATAAGTGTGAAGCCAAAGTATGCAAAGGGCAAAGTTAAAGAATTATTACAATCATCACCCGATCGGATTAAACCAGCTTGCATTGTGGCTGATAAATGTGGCGGCTGTCAGTGGCAGCATATCAGTTATGAGTACCAACTCGAAGCTAAACGTAAAGCTGTGATTCAAGCTTTGGAACGTATCGGTGGTTTCACACAACCGCAAGTCGATCCGGTAATAACTGCGGGTAAATCATTAGATTATCGCAATAAAGCGACTTACCCGGTGGGGATATCTTCTACCGGGGGAGTTATAGCTGGTTACTACCAAAAATCTTCTCATCAAATAGTCAACCTGAATCAATGTCCGGTACAGGATTCGCGGTTAAACCCGATTCTCTCGGAAATTAAACAAGATATCCAATCAGAGGGATGGCAAATTTATAACGAACGTAACCATACCGGAATCATACGCCATCTTGGTTTGCGTATTGGTCGGCGTACTGGGGAAATTTTGCTGACTTTGATAGTAAAGGAATGGAACTTACCAGGAATTGACGAGAAAGCACAAGAGTGGTTAGACCGATATCCCCCATTAGTAGGAGTGATGTTAAACCGGAATGAATCTCGCACTAATGCGATTTTTGGTAAAGAAAATCGAACGATCGCTGGGAGGGATTACTTAGAAGAAAAATTTGCTTCTTTAAAATTTCAAATAAGTCCGGATACATTCTTCCAAGTAAATACTGAAACAGCAGAAGCATTATTGTACGAAATCCAATCCGAATTAAATTTACAAGGTAATGAAATATTAGTTGACGCTTATTGTGGTATTGGGACTTTAACATTGCCGCTTGCACAACAAGTACATCTTGCTATTGGTTTGGAGATACAACAATCATCTGTCGCTAGAGCAGAAATTAATGCTCAGTATAATCACATAACTAATGTTGCCTTCCATTCGGGAAAGGTAGAAGAATTACTGTCTCGGATATCTACGAAACCAGATATTGTTATACTTGACCCTCCGAGAAAAGGATGCGATCGCACTGTAATCGAAACTTTACGCAAAGTAAAACCAGCTCGTATTGTTTACGTAAGTTGTAAAGCTGCAACACTTGCTCGCGACTTACAGCAACTTTGTCAAGATGGTTTATACACATTGTCGCGAGTACAACCGGCTGATTTTTTTCCTCAGACTGCTCATGTGGAAGTTGCAGCATTTCTTGTGCGATCAAATGCCCGTCAAGGTACTTAGTCTAATTATCGGGTCAAATTTAAAAATTGTAGTCTAGCGTATAGTAAAAATGCTAAAATTGAATTAATCTAAACATAGAATACCTTTTGTATAAAGAAATTGACGCTATAGCGGACTCAAAAAAACAAAGAAAAAGTTGTTTAAATTACAAATCTGCTCAGTTTTACGAGTATTAAAATACTCATTCATGCTTCAAGTAAATTTTTAGTTTGTAACGGTTTGTAGTTAAAAAAAAGATCGGTCGATTTTAATTTCAGCAACTTTTATTTGATAAAAAGAGTCAATGCTAAGTAGCATACAAAAATTAATTGTACGGACAGAAAAATTAAGGCAACATGACTACCTCAACTGAATTTTAGGGTGCGTGGTAGATAGCAAAAGTCATGTATAGCAGTCGCCGAAAGCTACGGGGTTTCTCTTGTGATTACCATTTCACTTCGTCCGGTAGGACGTAATTGGGGCACGATTAGTTTTGCCTCAACTCTATATCTCTGCCCGATTTTAGATTTGCTTTTGGCAGAAATTCCAGGAGAAATGCAGGCTGAGTTGAGACTGGGGCTTCAAGAGGCGTTAGTCAATGCAGCGAAGCACGGTAATAATCTCGATCCTGGGAAAAAAGTTGTAGTTCGTTTTTCACTAATTGATGATAGCTATTGGTGGGTAATATCAGATCAAGGTAAAGGGTTTATCCCTGAATGCGATTGTGAAGAAGATCCCACCGAATTTTTGCCACCTGATGAATCAGAAAATGGTCGCGGTTTATCGATACTGCACCTAATTTTTGACCAGGTGGAATGGAACCGTAGAGGTACGGAATTACGCTTGTGCAAACAGTTGGAGCATAGACGCTCAAGAATACCTATACCTTCTTTATTACGGAATTAGTTTTTAGTTAAGAGTTAAGGTTTTTAGTTAAGAGTTAGGAATTAGAAGTTAGAAGTTAAGAGTTAGAAGTTAGGTGTTTAAAAACAACTATCAACTAACCACTAACAGCTAACAACTAATAACTAACCGTCTT
This sequence comes from Calothrix sp. CCY 0018, assembly GCF_963920925.1. Lineage (NCBI taxonomy): Bacteria > Bacillati > Cyanobacteriota > Cyanophyceae > Nostocales > Calotrichaceae > Calothrix > Calothrix sp. CCY 0018. Next base: position 16,333 of record NZ_CAWUDI010000037.1, read on the forward strand.
TTTTTTGCCCGTGGGTTGGACAAGGTGGGGCACTTATAGAACGATTTAACCATCCTGTGGCTTGTTCTAACCGGGTTTGAGCTTCTTCGGGCTGTTCGGAAAGAAGAAATACCAGGGCAGCTGCTGTTTGTTCGCAAGCGCGAACTTTGCGGTTAGACTTGAGGCGATGCCAATCGTTAGGAGATATACTCAATCTCTCCAATAGAGCTTGAGCTAGTTCTACTGTACTTATTTCTTGCAATTGACTAGTTTTAGGCAGTTGGCTGGATTGAGACATAACCTGCATGGTGGTAATAACGTTCTCTTTTACTGTAATACGTTGCTCATGGAGTCGCCCAAACAAACTTCCTCAGATTCAGGTGAGGAAAATCTCGAACAAGAATTGCAACAAGAAATATTATCAGTTGAGCAAAGCCTTGATGGGTTAAAACAGCGCTACGCTCAGATGCTTGCCGATAAACAGCGCCAGATTGAACTGGTGCGGCGTTTCGACGAAATTAAAAAGGAAATGCAGCAAACCACTTCGCGATCGTTAAAAGCGGAGTTGAAGCAAATCAAAGAGCAGTTAGAAAATTTAGATAATGCTTTAGGATTGTTTTCCGAAAGTTATTTAGTGCTGTTTGGTGGTAGCGTTATATTTACCAAAAGCGGTTTAAAAGACTTGTTTTGGCAAGTAGTCCGTTTTGGTGGATTGGGCGTTATCATAGGCTGGTTATTAAAGTCTGTTGTTAGTTAGTTGTAGAGACGGGGCGCAGTGCTACGTCTGTACGGGAGTTAGGAGTTAGCAATTGAGATATAAACAACTATCCACTAACAACTAACAACCAACAGCACTAAATTTTTATTCTTGGAAGATAAATATATGATAGAAAGACGGATTGCAGAAATATTGCGGAGCGCTCAACCATCGGAGACAGTAAAGGTGCAAGGTTGGGTTAGAACAAAGCGCGAGTTAAAAGGGTTTGCTTTTATTGAAGTTAATGATGGTTCATCTTTGGCTAATTTGCAAGTTGTGCTAAACCAAGATTTACCAGATTATGAGAATATTTTAAAACAATTAAATACAGGTGCGTCTGTAGAGGCATCGGGAATACTGGTTGAGTCTCAAGGCAAAGGACAGCGGATTGAATTAAAATCGGAAGCGGTAAAAGTTTATGGTGAAGCAGATCCAGAAACTTATCCGCTACAGAAGAAACGGCATTCTTTCGAGTTTCTCAGAACAATTGGACATTTACGCAGCCGTACTAATTCCTTGGGTGCGGTTTTCCGGGTGCGTAATGCTTGTGCTGCGGCGATACATGAATTTTTCCAGCAGCGCGGCTTCTTGTGGGCACATACGCCAATTATTACCGCTAGCGACTGTGAGGGTGCTGGCGAACTTTTTAGCGTTACCAATTTAGATTTAAAGAATATTCCCCAAACGGAAGATAAACAGATAGACTATAGTCAAGACTTCTTTGGTAGACCGACATATTTAACCGTTAGCGGGCAGTTAGAAGCCGAAATTATGGCGATGACGTTTGGTAACGTCTATACTTTTGGTCCTACCTTCCGTGCGGAAAATTCCAATACTTCGCGTCACCTTGCAGAATTTTGGATGGTTGAGCCGGAAATGGCTTTCTGCGAACTTAAAGAAGACATGGATTTAGCTGAAGAGTTTCTCAGATATGTCTTCAAATATGTGATGGAAAAATGTCCCGAAGATATGGATTTTTTCAATCTGCGAGTTGATAAGACAGTATTGGAAACCGCAGAGAATATTATTAATAATAAATTTGAGCGAATTACTTATACTGAAGCCGTCAAACTTTTGGAAAAAGCCGATGCAAAGTTTGAATATCCGGTAAATTGGGGCTTAGATTTACAATCGGAACACGAGCGCTATCTGTGCGAACAACTTTTTAAGAAGCCGGTTATTGTTAGCGATTATCCGACAGAAATTAAAGCTTTTTATATGCGGTTGAGCGATGATGAGAAAACCGTTGCCGCAATGGATGTTTTAGCACCGAAAATAGGCGAAATTATCGGTGGTTCCCAACGTGAAGAAAGGTATGATGTGTTGGAACGTCGGATTAAAGCTCAAGGAATGAAACCAGAAGATTTATGGTGGTACATGGATTTACGTCGTTACGGTACCGTACCTCATGCTGGTTTTGGATTGGGTTTTGAAAGATTGGTGCAGTTTATGACGGGAATGGCGAATATTCGCGATGTGATTCCGTTTCCGCGTACTCCGGAGAATGCGGAGTTTTAGAATTATACAGCTTATTAGCCCTCACCCTTGAAGGGTGGGGCTACATTTACAAAGCCCACCTGCGTGGGCTACATAATTATTCGTTCAAATCCCCAAAACGTTCGTGATAACGAGCCAAAAGCGCTTCAGCTTCATTTGCACGCTGGGTTTCTTCGCTCAACTTGGTTGCTAATTCATCGGGAATTAATAATTTTTCTCCGGTATCTTCGCGGTAAAAACCGATTAATTCATCTTCTATAGCTAAACGTAATTTTAAAGGTTCGCTGCGGCTATCTGTAATTAATTGGTAACTTTCTCCTTGCAAACGATAACCGCGCAATTTTTCTTTTATCCATTCACCTTTAGGATCGAAAAGCCAATATTCTTGTACTTCTAATTGTTCGTACAAGATTGTTTTTATGTTCTACATCTTGGTTTTGAGTACCTTTAGATGTAATTTCAAAAATAACTGAAGGAACTTTACCTTCTTCCCAAACTTTATAATTATCTCTACCTCCCGGTGCAACATCAAAAATTACCATTACATCGGGAGCTACTCGCAATTTTGGGAAACCTTGAGCGTAATACAAAAATTGATTTGCGAAAACAGTTGCTTGTTGTCCGATAAGATATTGTCGCAGTACTTCGAGGGTTGTTAATAAAGCGTAGAGGTGGGTGTAGGTTTCTGCCACGGGTTCACCGTCGGAGCTAGGGTAGAAGATTTGAGACTGTTTTTTAGTTGAAGTTGAGCTAATAATTGTCATTTTTTCAGGTTTTGAATTTTACGTCTATTATGACAGCAGTTATTTACTAAAGTTTTGGGTGTAATCTATGACTGGGATGAGAAGAAAGCGTAAATTTAAACCTTTTAGTAAAGCTGCTTTGATAAGGCTTGGTATTTTACTGTTTGTTTTGTTAGGTGTTATCGGCTGGCTGTGGTTTACATCTTTTCAAATGCCGGGAAATAGCTATAGTGGTGAGTTGCTTCCTTTAACCGCTCAATAAAAAATAATTAAAGAGAATTTACAACAAGATATTAATAAGTTAGCTGTTGAAATCGGAGCGCGAAATTATAATAATTATGAAAATATCAATGCTGCTAAGGATTTTCTCGAATCTTCTTTTCAGCAAGCTGGTTATAAAGTTAATAAGCAAGAATATCAAATAAATAATCAGACTTTTACAAATTTAGAAGTTGAAATCAAGGGTGTTGAGAAACCCGATGAAATTGTAATTGTTGGCGGACATTACGACACAGCTTTTACTAGCCCTGGTGCTAATGATAACGGTTCCGGTGTTGCTGCGGTGTTGGAATTAGCGCGGAGATTTGCGGATAAAAAACCAAATAAAACTTTACGATTTGTGGAATTTACAAATGAGGAACCGCCTTATTTTTGGACTGAAAATATGGGTAGTTTGGTTTATGCGAAGGGTTGCAAAGAAAGAAATGAAAATATTGTGGCAATGTTGAGTTTGGAAACTATGGGTTATTTTTCAGAAGAAGAAGAAAGTCAAAAATATCCATTTCCGCTGAATTTAATTTATCCTTCTCAAGGTAATTTTATTGCTTTTATCGGTGATATCAATTCTAGTCAACTGGTGAAAAATACTATTAATTATTTTCGCAAACAAGTACAATTTCCATCAGAAGGTGTAGCGATTTTTGGTCAAATTCCTGGTATAGGATGGTCAGATCATTGGTCATTTTGGCAGCAAGGTTATCAAGGTATTATGGTAACTGATACCGCGCCTTTTCGTTATAAGCATTATCATACTTTGCAGGATATTCCCGATAAGATTGATTATGAAAAGTTAACGCGGGTTGTATCGGGTTTGGAGAAGGTTGTTGGGGGATTTGTTAGTTGAAGAAAAACCTCACCCCTGCTCCTCTCCTTGTTACCTCACCCCTGCCCCTCTCCTTAACAAGGAGAGGGGTTTAAATCTAAAATCATAGTAGTTTTCCCTCTCCTTAATAAGGAGAGGGATGTCCGTAAGGACAGGGTGAGGTTGTTTGTATTTTAACAAGCATGAAAACCGCTATATTTCACGCAGAGCTTCCGCTTTCTCCTTTAATAACAGCCGCAGAAATCAAATGTGCTAAACGTAATGCTTCGGGTACTTTTCCGCAATCGGTTAATTTTTCTAATACTTTGGCAATGATTTCTGGCTCTTCACCACATACTTGAAATACAAAGGGCGAATATTCGTAAATTGTACCGGCACGTTTTAATAATTCTTGGCGTTTTTCTAAGTTTGGTAAACGACTCATCGCGTCGATAACTGCATCTAAATCGGGTTGACGACGCATCACAGCAACACAGGGAAGCTGGAGTTTTTCGGCTAATGTTGGTAAGTCAACTACGTTAAATCCACCAAAGCCAATTCCATCGAGTAATACTATATGTAATTGTGGTAAAAATTTGCTGCCAATTAATACTTTGCAAATCGTTTCCGTTGAGTCAAAACCATCTGGTTGTAATTCTCCCCAAACCATTCCTTCAAAACGAGTTCCCCCACAAATAATTCCCGCTAAATTGACTTTTTGTCCAGCACCGCGAATAAATGGCGCATCGTCAAAGCCAATTACACGAATTGTACGGTTGAGTTTGAGGAGAGATTCGAGATTCATGGTGGAAGGGAGTTAGTTGATAGTGGTTAGTTGTTAGTGGTTAGTGGTTAGTGGGTAGTTGTTGGGAGAATGATATTTTATTAGTATAAAGATAAATGGAAAAATGACCCGTACTTTTAATCCCGAATCTTATGGTGAATTACTCGCGAAGTATCAACCAAAAATAATTACTACAGATGAAGAAAATGAACAGGCTATAGCTTTGGCTGAAAAATTAGAGCATCGTCCGAATAAAACACCGGAAGAGGAAACCCTTTTAGAACTTTTGATAACGCTAATTGAAAAGTTTGAAGAAGTTAATTACCCGATTCTTAAAGGTACAGCTAGTTCAATGCTCTTACATTTGATGGAAGCGCAGAATATGACGAAGGATAGTTTTTTACAAGTTTTTGGTTCTATAGAAAATGTTGATAAGGTTATCAATAGTAATTTAAAAATAACTTCCCAACAGGCTCAAGAATTAGGTAGTTTATTTCATGTTGATGCAAGTTTATTTATGGAAGATTAATTAACTATAATAAAAATACATAATAATAATTAGCGGTGTAATCATGCAATCACTTTTTTGGACAGTAGAAGAAGTCGCTCGCAGAGCTAAACAATTTTACGAAAATGGTATTCGCCAAGAAGTTGAACATGGCGATAATATTGGCAAGATGATTACGATTGATGCTGAAACTGGCGAATATGGAATTGACAAATCTGGTATAGAAACTGCAATAAAGTTAAAGCAGAAGAAACCAATGGCTAGATTATTTACTATGCGAATCGGTTATGATGTAGCTGTCAGTTTTGGTCATGCTCCGATGAATCGTACAGTAGAATGATTAATGGAAGAATTAGTCAGGGTAAGGCAACAATTCCAGTAACTTTCCGTTTACCTTCACAGCCAGATTTTTCTGTGGATTTTGTTATTGATACTGGATTCAACGGTTATCTTACCTTACTTGGCTACTTATAATAAGAATATAGAAAAACAGTAGGGCAAATAATATTTATGAGTATCTCCTTAACCCCTGAATTAGAGGAATTTATTCAAAGTCAAGTTGAAACTGGTAAATATGCTTCAACAGAGGAAGTGATTATTGCGGGTATTAAATTGCTCAAAGAAAGAGAAAGGATTTATCAAGGTAGATTCGAGGAATTGAAACGGGAAATTGCTATTGGGGTTGAAGCTTCCGAGCGTGGGGAAGTTATTGATGGAGAAGTAGTTTTTCGTCAACTAGAGCAGAAATTACAACAGCGTCGTCAACAAGCTGGGGAATGAATAATATTTGTAGATTTACTGTTCCTGCAAGTCGGGATATTGAAAACATTATGGATTATGTTGCTGACAACAGTAGTTTTGATGCAGCTGAGCGTTTACTGAAGAAAATTAATCACAAATGTCGTAATTTAGCTAATTTTCCTAGTATGGGACGTAAGCGCGATCAACTTTTAAGTTCATTACGCAGTTTTCCTGTAGATGATTATTTGATTTTCTATCGTCAAATTGAAGAAGGAATTGAAATTGTTCGTGTTGTTAGTGGTTATCGGGATTTAGATGCATTGTTTGATGAATAATCATTGATAACTGTTAACTGATAACTGTTCACTGATTTCCACTTTCTCCCTGCTTTTTACGAAAATCCTCAAAATTATTGCGAATAATCTTCCTAAGCGGATGATTTTCTCCCAAAACCCGCTCCACTATCTCCACAGCTTGGATATAAAGAGGTTCAGCTTCCGAGTACCTTCCTTGACTAAAGTAGAGATTAGCTAAATTGTTCAAACTCATTGCTGTGTCGGGATGATTATCTCCTAAACGCGATCGCACTGCTGATAGACATTGCTTATGCCAAGGTTCTGCTAATGAATATAAACCTTGTCCATCGTAAAATCTAGCTAAACCAATAAAAGGCCAATATAAATTTTCATCGCTGACTGCATCAAGTTGATTTTCCACCACTTCTGTTAAATGGGGAATCGCATTTTTGACAAAGTTAAGAAATTCTAGAGTTGCTCCATAGTGAATAGTTTGAGCAATTTCAATAAAAGTGTTCGTAAATGCTTGTATTAACTCGTTTCTAAGTGCAGATGCTTGTAATTTAACTTGTAAAAATTCACGAATTAAGGGATGAATTTGATAGTAAAATGCATCTTCAGATTCTAAAGGCTGCACCAAATGACGTTGGTAAACTTCGTCAATAGCTACCTCAACATCAGATTCATCCCACACCCGCACAGCCTATCCGCCAATAATTTCAATCTCTTCTCTATTCCTAGCTTTTCTGTGTGCTGCTTGGATTTCCCGCACCTCTACATCCAATCGCAGTTTACTTGTATCCGTGGGATTAGCTGCTAAAATCAAGATTTTTTTCATAGCGCTATTTATGAAATATTTATGAAGCCAGCTTTATAGACATACAGCTAATAACCGTATTATTTCGGGAAAGAAAATTTAGAACTTCCTCAAATTAAGAAAAGGGAAAAGGGGTAAGTAAAAATCCTTACTCCCCTCCCATAGGTGTCTTATTTATTAATGGGTGTAAATCTAATCAACTTATGCAGTTAGCAGTTATTTAATCTTCCCTTTGTCTCCCCATCTCCCTGCGTCCCCATCATGTTGTAGGATAAAAAAATATAAAACCCGGTATCTTGACCGAGTTACCGTAGATTAACAGGGGAAACTAAAAATGGGGCTTTGGCGCTTCGTTGCCCGATTAACATCAAAGGGTGGAATCAAAAATTTTGTTTTATTATTTTTATTGAGTTTGAGTTTAACGGTTTCGCTAATTTCCTGTAGTGCGTCGAATGCTCAAAATTCTAATCGCGTCGATTTAACGCTGGTTTCCTATGCAGTCACCAAACCAGCTTATAGAAAAATTATTCCTCAATTCATCGAAGAGTGGAAGCAACAACACAATCAAACGGTGCGTTTTTACGAAAGTTATGGGGCTTCGGGCGCTCAAACCCGTGCTGTAGTTGATGGTTTAGATGCTGACGTGGTGGAGTTAGCTTTGGCGCTGGATATGAAAAAAATTGCCAAAGCCGGTTTAATTCAACCGGGATGGGAAAGCGAAGCGCCCAATAATAGCATTGTGACTCAATCTGTCGCCGCTTTAGTAACCCGCAAAGGTAATCCCAAACAAATTAAAACTTGGGAAGACTTGACAAAAGACGACGTTAGCATCATAACCGCAAACCCGAAAACTTCTGGTGTTGCGCGGTGGAATTTCTTGGCTTTATATGGTTCCAAAATAGAAACTGGCGCAAAAGATGCTCAAGCTTTAGATTTTACCAGCAAGGTTTATCAAAACGTTCCAATATTACCCAGAGATGCCCGCGAAGCCAGCGATGCATTTTTTAATCAAGGGCAGGGTGATGTTTTAATTAATTATGAAAACGAATTGATTTTAGCTGGTTTGAAAGGTAAACCGAGTAATTATATTGTCCCCGAAACTAATATTTTGATTGAAAATCCCGTTGCGGTGATTGATAAAAATGTAGATAAACATGGCAATCGAGAAATAGCAGAAGCCTTTGTAGAATATTTATTTACTCCCGCAGCCCAGAGAGAATTTGCAAAAATCGGATTTCGCCCAGTAAATCCAATTGTAAAACAAGAATTCGCTGCTAAATATCCTCCAGTTAAAACCCTATTTACCGTCAAAGAATTAGGTGGTTGGGATAAAGTTCAAAATAAATTCTTTGCCGATAATGCAGCATTTGATCAAATTCAGAAGAGAATTGGGAATGGGGGATAGGAGAGAGGGAAAAGGGGGTAGATAATTATTTTCAAACTAATTCCTAACTCCTAACAGACGTAGCACTGCTACGTCTCTACACTGATAACTGTTCACTGGTAACTGTTAACTGAAAATGGCTGTTGCACAATCTCGAATTCAAAATCGAAAATCGAAAGTTCCTCAATTCTCTTTGCCTTGGGGAATTACTATTGGTTATCTGACTCTCATGCTGTTGCTTCCGGTGACGGCTTTGCTTTTGCAGGCTTCTCAGGTGGGGTTAAGCGAATTTTGGCGGATTGCTACTAGCGCGATCGCACTTTCTGCTTACAATGTCACTTTTGTGACTGCCTTGGTTGCGACTGCTGTTAATGGTGCTTTTGGTTTATTAATTGCTTGGGTACTTGTCAGATATGACTTTCCGCTGAAGCGCCTTGTGGATGCGGCAATCGATTTACCTTTTGCTTTGCCCACGGCGGTAGCTGGTTTAACTTTAGCTAATGTTTACTCGGAGAATGGTTGGATTGGTTCTTTATTAGCACCATTAGGTATTAAAGTTGCTTTTAATCGCTTTGGTGTTTTTGTGGCAATGCTGTTTATTTCGCTACCGTTTATCGTGCGAGCGTTGCAGCCGGTGTTGCAAGAAATGGAACACGAAATAGAAGAAGCTGCTTGGAGTTTGGGAGCGTCGAAGTTTCAAACTTTTTGGCAAGTGATTTTTCCACCTTTATTTCCAGCTTTATTAACGGGTATTGCTTTAGGCTTTTCTCGTGCTGTTGGAGAGTACGGTTCGATTGTAATTGTCTCTTCAAATATTGCTTTCAAAGATTTAATTGCATCAGTATTAATTTTCCAACGTTTGGAACAATATGATTACGCTGGTGCAACAGTAATTGGCACCGTACTTTTAGGAATTTCGCTGTTAATTTTATTAGCAATTAACTTATTACAAGCTTGGGGAAAGAGGTATCAGTAATCAATTATCAATGAACAATTATCAATTATCAAATTGGTAATTGGTAATTGATACAATTCCTAATTCCTAATTCCTAACTCTTAATTCCTGATTTTTATCCCTGATAACTAACAACTAACAACCAACAACTAACTCTTATTTAATTATGGGTAAAAGACTTTTAATTATCAGTGCTATCACTTACTTGGGATTGGTATTATTTATTCCGGCTGCAAATGTTTTTTATCAAGCTTTTAAAGGTGGTATTGGGGAATTTTTTAGGAATTTGACAACTGATGATTTTGTCAGCGCGGTGGGGCTGACTTTACTTATTGCTTTGATTGTGGTGCCGGTAAATGCTGTATTCGGTCTTTGTGCGGCTTGGGTTTTGGCTCGCAATCGCTTCCCCGGAAGGGCTTTTGTGATGAGTATTTTAGATGTTCCTTTTTCTGTATCGCCGGTGGTTGTTGGTTTGATGATGATTTTGCTTTATGGGCAGAATGGTTGGTTTGGAAGGATATTAGAAGCAGTAAATTTTAAGATTATTTTCGCTTTTCCGGGAATGGTTTTAGCTACTGCTTTCGTAACTATGCCTTTTGTGGCACGGGAAGTAATTCCGGTTTTGGAGGAAATCGGTTCTTCTCAAGAGGAAGCTGCAAATACTTTGGGTGCGAGTCAATGGCAAACCTTTTGGCGCGTAACTCTACCAAATATCCGCTGGGGTTTGCTTTATGGCTTGATTTTGACCAATGCCAGAGCAATGGGTGAATTTGGAGCGATATCTGTCGTATCTGGCAATATTATTCGTAAAACTCAAACTTTACCGCTGTTTGTAGAGCAAGCTTATAAGCAGTATGAAACGGAAACGGCTTTTGCTGCTGCGGTGCTACTTGCTTGTTTGGGGTTTGTCACCCTGGTTTTAAAAGAAATTTTGGAACGGAAGACTACAGCGAGCAGTGAACAGTGAACAGTCAACAATTATCAGTTATCAATGAACAATGAGAGCTAACACATTAATAAACTAGGGGTAAAACCCAGTTATTACAATGAACCCTAGCCGATAGGGTGAACAACTAGGGTGTTGACTCTATACCTTTTTAAAAGATAAAAATTCATGCAAAAAATGCGTTGGTGTTCATGCGGAGTGCCCTCTCCCCTTCCCCTCTGCCCTTTTCCTGGAGAGGGGTGCCGTAGGCGGGGTGAGGGATAAGTGTTGCGATTGTTACCGGCATAAAAGTTGTGTGAACGAAAAACGCGGAATTTCTATCAAAGTCAACACCTTAGTGAACAACTGATAACTGATAACTGATGGCTGTTTGATTGTGCAAGGAGTCATTGTTAATCTTTTTTGAAGCGATTCTGGATTTTAGATTAGTAATTTTAATCTAAAATCCAAAATCCAAAATGGGCTTATGCCATTTGATTTTCAATCGCCCAGCGAGCTAATTCGGTGCGATTGTGGAGGTTGGTTTTACCCAACATATTGGAAACGTGGCTTTCAACGGTACGCTGGGAAACGTTTAATTCTTCAGCGATTTCTCTGTTAGCCATACCTCTAGCCACAAACTGCACTACTTTTAGTTCTGTTGGGGTTAGTTGAACATCAAAGGGTACCTGGATGCGAGAGCCGTTTTCGCCTCCCTTGGCTTGATGTTCTTTCCAACGAATGGTTTGTTTGAGCGAGGATTCAACTTGGGCTACGAGTTCTTCGGGTTCAAAGGGCTTGACCATATATACATCAGCACCTTTATTCAAACCTTTTACTCTATCTGCGCTTTGTCCCTTCGCTGAAAGGAAGAGAACAGGTATCCAACTGGTGCGTTCGGTTTGTCGGACTTGTTCTACAAAGGTGTAACCGTCCATTTCCGGCATCATCACGTCGCAAATAATCATGTCTGGAATGTCTAGCTCTAATATTTCCAGAGCTTCCCGACCATTTTCGGCCGTGACGACTTCATATCCTCGGAATTCTAAGTAGTCTTTTACCAGCAAGATGAGATTAGGGTCATCATCTATAAGCAGTAAGCGTTTGTGATCTTTCATGCTGGGTTCTTTCATAGCAGTGGCACTTGTCGCGCGTAGATCCATCAAGGTCTTGAATAGTTATCCTAATTGGTGGATGATTGAGATGTTGTCCTTTTTTTCCCACTTACCAAAATTTTCGATTGGTGGAACTCTCAAGGAAGATTATCCTCGACCTTAAGATTTCGTCACCAACCGGGCTGAGCTACAGTAAGGATACGTAGAGTAATAGTATCTATAATGCGCTATTATATATCGCTTTGAAAGATGCGGGCTAAAAACATTCCATTAAATAATAATCATGAGTATGTTCACGGCGGTGAGTATTAGGCGAATATACCAATGAGTGAAAATAACCCGCGCCTCATCTATTTTTCTGCTTTTACGTATCCAACTGAATGCTCTTCTCTCGTTTAAGATTTTATTTCTTATTCAGAGAAGCCTTTATGGTAAGGAACGAACAAAAAGTATCGGCACCGCAAACAATTTGTATACTTCGGAGCGCGTTCGGTAATCGCGCGTTCAATTACGAGCGGGGATAAAGGAGTAGTTACCACAAACAAAGAGGGGGGTAAGCTACTATTATTGTTCTAGAACAACCGCTCCCGCAAGTAGTTGGTTTTTGTTTATCAGAAACCGTCGCCAATTTTTCCACTTGTACAGAGTCCATTTTGAGCTTAAATAGTCACTTTTTCAAGTATTTCTAAAACTAAAACTAGCTATTAGAGAAGCAACAATTAGAAATTAAAGCTTAATTTCATAGAAATACACGTTGTTGAATTTTTGACAACCCTACAGTTTCTATATAGTTTATAAGCTGTTTGTAGGGTCAATCGTAGTTCTTTTTTGTACTTGAACGCTCGAATGAAACACTGGATCATCACGCATAAAAAGGCAACATTTTTCCGTTCTATAACAATTTCTTGGCTTTGCAAATAATGGCGAGCCATATCAAACTCTTCTTATGTAGTTACATAAAACCCGAACACCAAAGGAAAATTGAGCATTTATACTTAAGTACACCTATAGAAAAGCTTAGTTCGGGAACCCGTACTATAGGAAATGTTGCCATTGCACGTCTGGCTTCGCTAAATTAGCACTCAGGAGTCGAGAGTGCTAAAAAGGGAAATTTAAGTTATGGCAGCTGTATCTCTAAGCGTTTCAACAGTAAAACCTTTGGGCGATCGCGTTTTCGTGAAAGTCAACGCATCGGAAGAAAAGACCGCTGGTGGTCTATACTTGCCCGATACTGCAAAGGAAAAGCCTCAAGTAGGTGAAGTAGTAGCAGTAGGCGACGGTAAGATGAAGGATGATGGCGGTCGTCAGTCGGTGGATGTAAAGGTCGGTGATAAAGTTCTTTATTCCAAGTACGCTGGCACCGATATCAAGTTGGGTACCGACGAATATGTACTGCTTTCTGAGAAGGATATTCTAGCGATTGTTAGTTAGTAGTTAGTAGCTAGTTGTTAGTTGTTAGTTGTTAATCCTTAAAAGGAACTGCAACTAGTAATTAAGAACGGTGTAGGCGATAAATAACAACATTTTTTTACAGATAAGCGATCCTGTACAAGTAGGTAACTATGGCTAAGCGGATTATTTACAACGAAAACGCTCGCCGTGCTTTAGAAAAAGGCATGGACATATTGGCTGAGGCTGTGGGTGTTACCCTCGGTCCTAAAGGTCGTAACGTAGTATTAGAGAAGAAGTTTGGTTCACCTCAGATTGTTAATGATGGTGTGACCATTGCTAAAGAAATTGAATTAGAAGACCATGTAGAAAACACTGGCGTATCTTTGATTCGTCAAGCTGCTTCCAAGACTAACGACGCTGCTGGTGATGGAACCACCACCGCGACAGTTTTGGCGCACGCAATGGTTAAAGAAGGTTTGCGTAACGTTGCGGCTGGCGCTAACGCTATTTCTTTGAAGCGCGGTATTGATAAGGCATCTACCTTTTTGGTAGGAAAAATTGCCGAGCAAGCCCGTCCAGTAGAAGATTCCAAAGCTATTGCTCAAGTTGGTTCAATCAGTGCTGGTAACGACGAAGAAGTCGGCCAAATGATTGCTCAAGCAATGGATAAGGTGGGTAAGGAAGGCGTGATTTCCTTGGAAGAAGGAAAGTCCATGTTCACCGAGTTGGAAATTACAGAAGGGATGCGCTTTGATAAAGGCTATATCTCTCCTTATTTTGCAACCGATCCAGAACGTATGGAAGCAAATTTCGATGAGCCTTTCATCTTGCTCACCGACAAGAAAATTGCTTTGGTACAGGATTTAGTACCCGTTTTGGAACAGGTAGCTCGTTCCGGCAAGCCGTTAATAATCATTGCTGAAGATATTGAGAAAGAAGCTTTAGCAACTTTGGTTGTTAACCGTTTGCGCGGAGTACTTAACGTAGCTGCTGTCAAAGCACCTGGATTTGGCGATCGCCGTAAAGCGATGTTGGAAGATATCGCAGTTTTAACTGGTGGACAGTTAGTTACTGAAGATGCTGGTTTGAAGCTGGATGCCACCAAGTTAGATATGCTTGGTAAGGCTCGCCGCATCACCATCACCAAAGACAGCACCACCATCGTAGCTGAAGGTAACGAAGCCGCAGTTAAATCTCGCTGCGACCAAATTCGCCGTCAAATGGACGAAACCGAATCTTCCTACGACAAAGAAAAGTTGCAAGAGCGTTTGGCTAAATTGTCCGGTGGAGTAGCAGTTGTGAAAGTTGGTGCTGCAACCGAAACCGAAATGAAGGACAAGAAGTTGCGCCTTGAAGACGCTATCAACGCTACCAAAGCTGCTGTAGAAGAAGGTATCGTTCCTGGTGGTGGTACAACATTGGCTCACCTAGCTCCTCAATTGGAAGAGTGGGCGAATGCCAACCTCAAAGGTGAAGAATTAATTGGTGCAATGATTGTAGCCCGCGCATTACCCGCTCCTTTGATGCGGATTGCTCAAAATGCCGGACAAAACGGTGCGGTAATTTCCGAGCGTGTTAAAGAAAAAGAATTTAACACTGGCTACAACGCAGCAACCAACGAATACACCGATATGTTCGCTGCTGGAATCGTCGATCCCGCAAAAGTAACTCGTTCCGCACTGCAAAACGCAGCTTCCATCGCGGCAATGGTGTTGACAACCGAATGTATCGTTGTTGACAGACAAGAACCTAAAGAAGGTGCTGGTGCTGGCGCTGGAATGGGCGGCGGCGACTTCGATTATTAAGTCGAGGAAAGCTTGCTGAAAGGTTAGTTTACGTTAATTAAATAACGCCCTATTTTTGTAAACAGCTGTCTCTTGGAGGCGGCTGTTTTTTTCAGTTAGCTGCAAGCAATTAGCCTCACCCTGTCTTGTCGGACATCCCTCTCCTTAGTAAGGCTACCGTGTACACACAAGTACTCTCTATATAGGTTTCAGGGATTTTAACCGCGTTGAATCGTCATTGCGAGCGAAGCGAAGCAATCGCATTAATGGTCAAATTACTGCGATTGCTATGTCCTGACGGACACGCTTCGCTAACGTCGTTCCTCCATTCCCGGTGTAGGGAACACTAAGCCCTTCGGGCATACTTCGTGAACGTGAACGCAATGACTGGGCTTTGAGCGATTTAGCTAATAGTTCAAAACAATGTTCCAGGTAGGATTCTAAGACTTGTGTGTACACGGTAGCCTTAGTAAGGAGAGGGAACGAGGGTAGTAATTTTATTTAAGTATTTTGTTGTTTTGTGAAGTTGATGGGTTTAATTGTGATGCATATTGCTGGGTGGTATAAATGATGGTTTCTTATTTTGCAACGATAGAATAAATATACATTGATTGTGGTAGCGAATAGTGAGAAGCAACGCAAATGAAAAGCGGTTGATTTTTTCTCAAATGTGCAAACATCTGTACTATTAGGATAATTAAGTTTATTTTATATATATGGAAATCCCAAACTTTATCACCCATTATCATTCAGCAGATCATAGATAGATATTTAGATAAAATCAACTACACAACTAATGAAATATCATGAAACGCGATGAAGTTTTAGCAATTGTTGAAAAGCATCAAGAACAATTACAAAAAATGGGTGTCAAGTCTTTAGATTTGTTTGGCTCTGTTGCACGGAATGAAGCGCGAGAAGATAGCGATGTCGATTTTTTTGTAGAATTTAATCGTGAGGTTGGATTATTTGAGTTTATAAAAGTAAAGCTTTATTTAGAAGATATATTAGAACGTTCTGTAGATATTGGAACTTTGGACACTTTGCGAGAAAATTTAAGAGAACCTATTACTAAGGATGTGATTCGTGCCTTCTAGAGATTGGCGTTTTCGTGTACGGGATATGATACAAGCTATTACTTCAGTTCAAAATCGTGTCGCTGATTTAACCTTTGCTGATTTTCAAGCTAACGAGACTATAGCAAAAGCGGTTTTCTACGACTTTTTGATTATTGGGTAAGCAGCAATAAATATTCCTCCTGAAATTCAATTGCGTTACCCTAACATTCCTTGGCGCATTGTTGCTGATATGAGGAATGTAATGGCTCATGAATATTTTCAAGTTAATCAAAGAATAGTTTGGAATACGATTGAAAATAACCTTCCCGAATTAATGATGCAATTGGAAGAATTAATGGAAGGGGAAGAATTTTGAAGTTTTAACTTAAAACTATCTACAGATGTCTGATTTAACGAATGCTAAAGATACCGATCAAAAAAAACCGCAGAGTCGCAGAGAGCGCAGAGGAAGAAAATAATGAGAGTCAAACTATTAATTGATAACTGCTAACTCTTAACTGCTCACTGTAATTCCACCATCTCGCGAATATTCCCCCTTAATCCTCCAACTCCCTGACTAAATTCTCGATCTTGCTGACAAACTAACATCGGTAAACCACCTTTAGCAGCCAAAACAATCAAAGCGCTACGATTAATTGTTTGTTGTGGTAAACATTGAAAACGGAATTTTTGCAGCAACATTGCTAATACAATTTTGATTTCCATCATCGCAAATCCGGCTCCGATACATTTACGAGAACCAGCACTGAAGGGATTGTATGAAAAGTTATCTACTTCTAAATTTTGCCAACGTTGGGGATTAAATTTATTAGGTTCAGAGTAAATTTCGGGACTGTGATGAGTGTGGTAAATACTTAGCCAAACTTCAGTTCCTGTGGGTAATTCATAGCCTTCTAAGGTGGTTGGTTGGGATGTGACACGAGCATTCCAAGGTACTGGAGGTAATATCCGCAAACTTTCTTTAATGACTCGCTCTAATAATGGTAATTGCTGCAATTGTTCGATTGTGGGTGCTGCTCCCTGTAATACTGCTTCGAGTTCATCGAGTAAATCAGCAGCAATTTGTGGATGTTGGGAAAGTAAAAATAATGTCCAATTTAAAGCATTAGCGCTGGTTTCGTGTCCAGCAGCAAATATTACACTCACGTGTCCGAGTAATTCATCTTCGCTTAATGTCATTCCAGTTTCAGCATCTCTTGCTTGGATCAACATTGAAAGCACATCTCCTGTATCGCTATCTGAAGCTTGTCGAGAGCGAATTATCCCGCGCATTTCTTCGTCTAACTCAGCCATTAAAGTCATCATCTGACGGAAAGGAAACCCCGGTAAATCGAAGGGTAAAACCATCGTTTTCGGATTACCTAATAAAATGCCAATTTTTTGCAGAAGTGCGGCGCTTTTACTACCTTTTTCACCCATATCCACACCGAATAAAGTTTTGGTGGCTACCCTTAATGTCAGTGATCGCATTAATTTAGCAATATTCATGACTTGATTAACTTCTAATTGATTGGCGATCGCCTCTGTAATTTCAACGAAAGTATTCCGGTAAGACTCGATACGTTTTTGATGAAAAGCTGGCATTAATAGCTGACGGTGACGACGATGAGCATCGCTATTTACACCAAACAAACCCACACCAAAATGTTTCAAAGGTTCTGTACGTTTCGATTCATCTCTTCTGCTATATAATCCACCAGTCAAAGGATATTTGTAATAAATTTCATGTTGACTTGTGACAGTTTGGACATTTTGGGCACCATAAGTAAAAACAGTACCGGGACAATTTGGTAATGGAGAGTAAGTATTAGTACCACCACCACGAGCAAGGGAAACTAAATTACCGTATTTTTGGAATAGTTGACTGGTAAAACCTAGCGAATCTCCAACAAATTTTGATAATAATATAGTGCGTCCAAATAACGGTAAAGGTTGAATACCGGGGACTGTTAATTTAGTCATTGTAAAAGTGTTTAAAGTAATTAGTTAAATGCTAATATCACAGTGGAATTTTTAATGTTTATAATTGACTTTTACATTGAAAACCTCACCCTTTTTCCCTCTCATTGTTAAGGAGAGGGATGTCCGCAAGGACAGGGTGAGGTAAAATTTGTATTGCATCCCAATGAGTTATATAAATGAATTTCACCACACCCTTATACAACCTCAATCCCTTAACTCGTTTCTCCGATAAAGCAGAAAATTACACAAAATACCGTCCAATTTATCCAGATGCAGTTATTAATAAAATTCTAGAAAATTTAGCACCACTAAATCAACTTTTCGCGGCGGATATTGGTGCTGGTACGGGAATTTCTGCACGTCAGTTAGCTGAGAAAGGTGTAAATGTAATTGCAATTGAGCCAAATTCAGCGATGAGAGAAGCTGCTGAAAAACATCAAAATGTTGAATGGAAAAATGGAAATGCAGAAGCGACTAATTTACCCGATGCATCAATTGATTTAATAACTTGTTTTCAATCTTTTCACTGGTTTAATCCTCAACCAACTTTAACGGAATTTCGCCGCATTCTAAAACCACAAGGAAAATTAGCGATAGTTTTTCAAGATATCAATCGCGAAGATGAATTTACCAAAGTTTATGGTGAATTGATTAGTAAAGCAGCAAATAATCGTCCGCCAACAGATTTTAGTTCTAAAATTGAACCTTTGAGAAAAAGTTTGGATTTTGAATATATTGATTGCTATAAATTTCCTTATAAACAAGAATTAGATTTATCAAGTTTAATTGGTCTTGCAAAAAGTGTTTCGTTTATTTCGTCGGAAGAAACAGTACAAAAGCAACTTGTTGATGATTTAGAAAATTTGTTTCAACGCTTTTGTAATTCAGATGGTTTCGTTTATCTTGTTTATCGTAATAGCGTGCATTTGGCGAATGTTTGTTGAAGTTTAATTTCACACATTACCCGGCGGTTGAAACCGCGTCTACACAAGCAAAACCCGCCTGCGCGGGTTAAAAATCCATTAATCCACGGAGGTGGATTTTGAAATGTAATTTCACACATTACCCGGCGGTTGAAACCGCGTCTACACAAACGAAACCCGCCTGCGCGGGTTAAAAATCCATTATTAATCCACGGAGGTGGATTTTGCCTGTGTAGCAGCGGTTTCAACCGCCAGATACTCTAATATAATGATTAATAAAATGACCGAAACTAACAACTCACTAACCCCATTACACACACTAAATCCCCTAAATCGATTCTCCGATAGAGTCGAAGATTACGCAAAATATCGCCCTAGCTATCCAAAAGCAGCAATCGATCAAATCCTCGAAAATTTTACCTTACCAATTACAGCAGCAGATATTGGAGCGGGTACCGGAATTGCTTCGCGGTTATTAGCTGCTCGCGACATAAAAGTAATTGCGATCGAACCAAATCCGGAAATGAGAAACGCTGGTATTAGAGATGCGACATCTTCGGTGGAATGGAAAGATGGTACGGCAGAAAAGACTGATTTACCAGACGCATCAGTTGATTTAGTAACTTGTTTTCAAGCATTTCACTGGTTTACTCCCCAACCAACTTTATCCGAATTTCGCCGCATTCTGAAACCACAAGGAAAATTAGCGGTAGTGTGGAATTTTCGCAATGAAAACGACGAATTTACGGCAGAATATAGCAGAATAGTTCGTGAAGCATCAAAGAATCATCCAGCAGAATCGAAGATGAAATCAACGGAACCTTTAACAGAAACGAATTATTTTAATAACTTTCAAGAATATACTTTTGTTTATCAACAAGAATTAGATTTAACTGGACTTATTGGACGTGCGATGAGTGTTTCTTATCTTCCTAAAACAGGAGAAGATTACGAAAAAGTTGTTGATGAATTAGAGAATTTATATCAGCGATTTAAGAACGAAAAAGGTTTTGTTTATATGACTTATTTTACCAGCGTGCATCTTGGGGAGGTGAATTAACCATTTCTTTGATCGGCAACGAGTTATTGTTAGGACTTACGCAACGGAAATTTGTCATTGCGACCGGAACGCAGTGTAGGGAAGCAATCGCGGCATTCTTGGGATTACTTCGCTGTCGCTCGTAATGACGCGGTTACGTTACTTTTGCGTAAGTGCTGATTGTAAAACTGTCATTGCGACGTATGTTGTAATCCCAACGTTTAGCTAGATTACGTCGTTGTTGCTCGTAATGACGGATAATGCTTGCTTTTGCGTAAGTCCGATTTAATTTAAAATTATAAACAATAATAAATGGTAAATAATATTTATGAGTATTTCCCTAACTCCAGAATTAGAGCAATTTATCCAAAGTCAAATTGCAAGCGGTAAATATGCTTCAACAGAGGAAGTGATTATTGCCGGTATTAAATTGCTTGAGGAAAGAGAAAACATTTATAAACGTAGATTCGAGGAATTGAAACGGGAAATTGCAATTGGGGTTGAAGCTTCCGAGCGTGGGGAAGTTATTGATGGGGAGATAGTTTTTCGTCAACTAGAGCAGAAATTACAACAGCGTCGTCAGCAAGCTGGGAATGAGTAAAATCTGTAGATTTACTGTTCCTGCAAGTCGGGATATTGAGAATATTATTGATTATGTTGCTGACAACAGCAGTTTTGATACAGCAGAGCGTTTGTTAAAGAAAATTAATCAAAAAAGTCGTAATTTGGCAAATTTCCCTAATATGGGAAGCAAGCGTGATCAACTTTTAACCTCGTTGCGTAGTTTTCCTGTAGATGATTATTTGATTTTCTATCGTCAAATCGAACAAGAAATTGAAATTTTACGGGTTGTGAATGGATATCGGGATTTAGATGTATTGTTTGAAGAAAAATCGTAATAATCATTTCAAACGTCAACTGTCCACTGTTCCCTGCTTTACCCGTAAATCTTCCAAATTTCCCCGACACTTCACCAGATGCGGATGATTTGCATCCAAAACCCGTTCCAAAATCTCCAAAGCTTGAATATAAAGAGGTTCTGCTGCTTCGTACCTTCCTTGGGAGTAGTAAAGTTCAGCTAAATTGTTCAAGCTCATTGCAACATGGGGATGATTTTCTCCGAGTAGCTGTTTAGATAACTCCAAAGCTTGAATATAAAGAGGTTCTGCTGCTTCGTACCTTCCTTGGGAGTCGTAAAGTAGAGCTAAATTGTTCAAGCTCATTGCAACATCGGGATGATTAACTCCCTGTAGCTGTTTACTTAACTCCAAAGCTTGAATATAAAGAGGTTCTGCTGCTTCGTACCTTCCTTGGGATTTGTAAAGTAGAGCTAAATTGTTCAAGCTGGCAGCAACATCGGGATGATTAACTCCCTGTAGCTGTTTACTTAACTCCAAAGCTTGAATATAAAGAGGTTCTGCTGCTTCGTACCTTCCTTGGGAGTGGTAAAGTGCAGCTAAATTGTTCAAGCTGGCTGCAACATGGGGATGATTTTCTCCCAAACGCTCGCGTACTGTTGATAGACATTGCAGTTTCCAAGGTTCCGCTAAAGCATATAAACCTTGTCCTTCATAAAACCTAGCTAAACCAATAAAAACCCAAATTAAATTTTCATCGCTGAGTGCATCAAGGTGATTTTCTGCGACTTCTGTTAAATGGGGAATCGCGTTTGTAACTGACTTGATATCCTCAAGGGTTGTTGTTTCGAGAATTGTTTGAGCAATTTGAATAAAAGTGCTAGTAAATACTTGTTTGAACTCATTTATTTGTGCGGATGCTTTTAATTTAGTTTGTAAAAACTCTCGAATTAAAGGATGAATTTGATAGTAAGATGCATCTTCATATTCTAAAGACTGCACCAAATTACGTTGGTAAACTTCCTCAATAGCTACCCCAACATCAGATTCATCCCAATTGAGGGATTTACTCATCGATTCTACCCATTCCCACTCAAAAATATTTGCTGCAAATAGACTTAATAATGCAGCAAACTCCCGTGTTGTAGGATTGAGTTCTTTCCAACTTAATTCAAATGCGTCTAAAACTCCTAATTGGGCTGTACGTAATCCTTTTTGCTGGGGATTCATCGCATCTTGATGCAGTCGTTGTTCTTGCAACTGTTCCAGCATTTTCTTTAAAGTAAAATGGGGAGGTTTTTTCTTGATATACCTTCCGACTAATTCTATCCCTAAAGGTAAATATCCCAACCATTTACATAATTCTTGGGCTGAATAAAATTCTTTATTTACTTTCCTTTCACCAATTAATTTTTTGAATAATTCTAAAGCTTCCTCTGGTGACAACACATCAAGGGATATTTCCTCAATATTGGTGTCGATATCTCGCAATCTGGTTGTCACCAAAACCCGGAAGCGCTCAAAAGATGGTAGTAAATCAGCAAACCCTTCCAAATTCGTCACATCATCTAATATTACCAACACCAAACCTTCAGGTGGCTGCCAATTTTGCCAACACCAAGCTACTTGTTCCTCCAGAGTCAGCGGATTTTCTTGGATATCTTTTTGTGGGATTTTCAAACCCATTTTCAACTGGACAAATTGAATAATTTCCGCAGCTAAATTTGTATCTCTAACATTTAACCAACAAATCCCACCGGGATAATCATCTTCGTATCTGCGTGCGTACTGCGTAGCTAATTCTGTTTTCCCAACACCACCCATCCCAGATACAGAAGAAATGGCGACTTTATTGTTTGTTTCAGAAAATTTATCGTGAATTTTGATAAGTTCATCTTTTCTTCCGACAAAGTTATCACTGCCAAATTTCGGGATATATTTGATGGGTTTAAAAGATTCTTTTGAAGGAGGATTATTAATTATTGTTCCTTTATTGACACCAACTCCAAAGTTACCTTGTTGTTGGATATAATCACCTTGAATCCGCTCGTTATAGTTACCATCACCTGTATTAATCTCGCGATTTTCATTCTCTTCGTTGTTATTCATTTTATTTTAAGTAGGCAGGTTTAATTAGATGTAAAACGTCATTGCGTTCACAAAGTGTTCCCTCTTAGGGAATGGAACGAAGCAATCGCAGCTTGGAAGTATCCGTAGGGTTGGCTGCTAAAATCAATATTTTTTTTCATTGCGTTATTTATGAAGTAATTATCAAGCCAGCTTGATAAAGAAACAGTCAATAACTATATATTTACGGAAAATAAAAATTAGAACTCTCGTAAAGCCAGAAAAGGGAGAAGGGTGAGGAAAAACCCTACCCTCCTACCCAAGGAGCATTTGAGGTTTAATATGCAGCTATCTATTAATAGGTGTAGGTTAAATCAACTTATGCAGTTAGTTATTAGTTGTTAGTGGTTAGTAGTTAGTTGTCAGGAGTTTTGGATTATTTATTCTTCTTCTTGTCTCCCCATCTCCTTTGCGTACCCTCCGCGCATACCTTCGCGTCCCTTTGCGTTAAAAAAGAACAATACCCGAAAATTTACTGAACGTAAGAACTACTTCATTAAGCTATATTTTAAATTAATAAATAAACTTTAATCCTGACATCGAAGTTTTTAAAAACCTTGGTTTATTTCGTTATATATAATTAAATGAAAAAACAACAAAATAACTTCGCTCACCTTACTGCAATAGAAAGGAATAATTTATCATATCCAGCCAAGCTTTTATTACAAAAAGAATTACTACAAGGCAAAATTTTAGACTTCGGTTGCGGATTTGGTAGCGATGTCAAAGTGTTGCAAAAACAAGGATTTGACATTACAGGTTACGACCCTTATTATTTTCCCCAATACCCACAAAATAAATTCGATACAATAATTTGTTTTTATGTTCTAAACGTTTTATTCCCAGAAAAGCAAGCCGACGTTTTAATGGAAATATCGCATTTATTGAAACCAGGAGGTAAAGCCTATTTCGCCGTCAGAAGAGATATTAAAAAAGAAGGATTTCGAGAACATTATGTCCATAAAAAACCTACATACCAATGTAATGTAAAACTTCCTTTTAATTCAATATATTTAAACGATAACTGCGAAATATACGAATATATTCATTATAACTATCATAAACATTCATCTGAAAACTGCATATTCTGCAATCCTCGCCAAAGCCTAACATTACTAACCGAATCAGCAACAGCCTATGCCATGCTCGACGGATATCCCTTAAGTAAAGGACATACATTAATTATTCCCAAACGTCACATCAGCAACTATTTTGAGCTACCGTTTAAAGAACAATCAGCTTGCTGGTTAATGGCTAATAAAGTGCAAGAAATCATCGGTAAAGAATTTGCACCAGACGGTTTTAATGTAGGAATGAATATTAATCGAGATGCAGGGCAAAATGTTATGCACGCCGGAATTCATGTAATTCCTCGTTATAAAGGAGATGTTGAAGGTGCTAGAGGTGGGATACGAGGTGTAATTCCGAAACGCAAAGTGGCGCGGAGGTAAACGCGGAGGTGTGCGGAGAATGATGTTAGAGTATTTGTTGCAATTCCTCAACTGTATTTGCAGCGATAATATTTCGTAAAACCGTTTTTAATTCTTCTAAATCAGATTTTTGTTCTATTTGTGGCATCAATTGCAAGCCATCGCTACCAAACTTAACCTCTAAACTCATTTCAATATTTGACAGCATTTGTTCTCTTTTTCCACGTTGTTCCCCACGGGCTTCTCCCTCACGTAAAATTTCTTGATACCAAGGCGATTCGCGTAACACAGCCATATCCCACCTCATGATTTCTTGAACTAAACTACTTTCTAATACAAAAGTAGCAAAAAAAGCCAAGACTGTTTCTAATTGGTTGAGTTGTTCGTCTTGACGCAAAACCTGTAAGGCTTCTCGAATTACTGATTCGTCTTCACCACCTTTGAGAATAGGAACGAATGGAAGCAAGGAAGGTAATGGTTGATCGAAAACGATATTGACATCAACTTCCCACAAATTGATAACGCAATAGTCTTGAATTGCGCGTAATCCGGCAATATTTGATTCATAAGTTGTCGGTATTTCCGCGTTACTTGTTTTGAGAATATTGATTAATATGGGGTATGTTGGTAAATCGTATTTTTCTTCCGCAAGCCCCGAATAACAACGCATCCGACGCGGCATTTTTGAAATATAGCGTAATTGTAATTCGTTGAGAACTAAAAACTGTCCGAATTGAGGATTTTCAACGCGGATTAAAACATCACTTTCGCGGCTAATCCACTGAAATTCCGAGTTGAGAATTTCGCTAGCAGTTAGATCGGGAATTTGCGTTACCCATCGTACCCAATTATCAGGAGCAAGACTAATTAAACGTTTGGTACTGACATCTGCTGGTTTTGTCATTGGAATGTAGATGCACTTATATTAAGTAAACCTACCTTATTTTTTGCAAGAGTTATAAAGCTTGTTTTAAAGTTCAGATATATAGCGAAACCATGTTTTTATCAAGCAATTTGCAGCGTGCTAGGTTCCGGGATAGATTCACCTTCAGCTTGCCAAGCTTCCAAATACATTTCAATTATTTCCTCACCGCTACGAATCGCATCTTCACGAGTTTTACCATGAGTACAAGGCATGATAACGCGATCGCTAAATTCTGGGATGGTGACTAAAAAAAGCTGGTCTTCATCTGACCATTGAATAATCATACTGTATCGATTCATCAATCTTCATCCTCTTGTAAATCTTCGAGTTGAGCTAATAGCTGCGTTAACTGCTTTTCTAAATATGGTGGCACATCATCTCCATCCTTACCTGGAATTGTCATTGTTTTTTGTAGCAAAGGATGTCTCCAACGCTCATGGCTACCCTTACCACGTTTGGGCAAATAAACAAATCCTTCACGCGCAATCTGAGCTTTCAACTCTCGAATTTTTCTGGGCATTAATTTAGTTTACGTTTCTATTGTCTGTGTTTTCACTTTCTCATCTTTTAAACTACTATTAATAATTAATTGCTAAATTATACTATTACTTTTCACTCCAACAACCAAGCAAACAAATCTCTCACTGTAAGCTTTAATTCACTTGCAAAATCTGGTACGGGAAGTAGCGCATCTGGTTCGTCAAACACCTCAGTTTCTTGCTTGGGACGAAAAACAAATACGGTTTGCTCAAGTGGATCTATCAACCAACCCATTTGAGTTCCATGCTTGAGACAATGAAGAATATTTTTTGTTACTTTTGTCTGGCTTTGGTCTGGTGATAAAATTTCAATAGTCCAATCTGGTGCAATTAGGAATGCATTTGCAACTTCCCCATTTTCATCGCGGGGAATGCGATTCCAAACAAAAACGGCAATATCGGGTACAGTTGAGCGATCGCCAAAAGTGCAACGCAATTCAGGAAAAGCACGAGCAATACGTTTTAGCTTTACTACAGTATTGATGCTAGGAACTAGTTCGCCTTGAATCGTGCTGTGTTTCCCTTGAGGCATAGGTTTGACAATAATTTTTCCATCAATATATTCATTGGCTGGTTTAGTTTCTGGTAGTTGGAGAAACTCTTGCAATGTTATGTTTTTCGACGCTAATTGTACCATTTTGAGGTTGCCTCGAAGATTGTTGAACTAATATATAGATTAATCCAAACACTTACGCAGTAGCCATCTCAGATTCTGATGAAGATAATGGCTCAAAATGTAAAAGCATAATTTTTTCTGCACGTAACCCAACCGATTCATAAGTACGTCCATTGCGATCGCTAAACTCAACTTCAAACGCAGCACCATCACCAAGTATTTCAACTATTGTACCAACTTGACCGCGTAACAGATTATATTCCTGAAGATCCACTGTCAACGCTACGACATCGAGTAAATTAAATTTGGTTGTCATAGGATACATCCACATACTAACGATAATCGTAGGCTGGGTTGAGGAACGAAACCCAGCATTCCGGTTGAGTTTCGTTATTTCAATCAAATTAATCACGTAATCAGCTGCAATGATTAATTACTCTAAAAGTTAAATTTATTCTTGGTTGGACTTTCTTCGATGTTTTTGGAATCTGATGCTGCCAAAAATGCTGCGTTGTTCCTGCCATTAAAAGAAAGCTTCCATGTGTTAACTCAACTTCTGATTTTAAATTTTTATCTTGCTTATGCCTAAATACAAATCTTCTTGTCCCACCAAAGCTAACAGAACCAATTACAGGATTTTGACCTAACTCTGGTTCCGCATCAGTATGCCAAGATATACCATCCTTTCCATCTCGATAAAGATTTAATAAAACGCTGTTAAATTCAACCTTTGCAATTTTCTCAACTTTTTCTTTTATTTGCAAGAGTGTAGGTGTCCAAGATTCAGGCTCTAAATTAATTCCTGAAAATGTATATGACTTATCTTTATCTCCATACCAAGCAGTTTGTCTTGGTAAGTTGACTTCTTTCCCATATATTTTCATCTTATCTTGTCGCCACTTGATTCCGTTAAACAAATTTTTAAAAAGTTCATCACTTTCATGATTATTAAAAAAGTTGCGATAGAAAAAGACTTCTGCATCTGGCATAGATAGAGTTTCTTTATCTACACTAGAGACGAATCCTGAAAATAAGTTACCTTGAATGGCATCCATAGTTTTATCTTATTTATAATTACTTTTATTAAAGTTTTACACTGAATTGTCTTTCATACCTTGCTATTCTTGATTTTTCAAACTTTCTAGTTGCTACTTTGAATATTTCTTGAAATATTTCTTCATCTGAATGAAATGGATTTTTAGTTCCAGGATATTCGCCAAACATACTATAGAAATTATCTATTCTATAATTTCTTGCAGTTTGATATGGACTTGTGCAAATAATACGGTTAATTCCTTGAAAGCAATTTATGATTAAATTATACAGTTTGCTTAAGTCAAATGCTTCCACATCTATAATGTTTGAAAAAAGATGAATCTTGATATTGCTATCACTTGTAATAAAATCACTAAATTCTAAATAATCTATATTCTTATTAACTGTTTTGATGATGGAGTGATTTAAGAGATTAGGCTGTAACATTTGACAGACAAAGTTATAACCTCGGCACAGTGCAATAGAAGATGGCTCTATAAGTGTAATCGATTTTATTTCAGGTTTAATACCTCGTTCAATAAGATAGTCTATTAAAACACAGGTTGCAGTTGCTTGACCACATCCCCAATCAATAATTTCTACGCTCTTACCGTCCGTGTACTTAAAGTTAGTTGAGGAGAATGCTGCATAAAGTTTATGAAAATGATGCCCTCCGTACAGTGCAATATATCTATCACATTCCGTTTCATCACTCAGCACTCTTGTACCACCATCGAGATTATCAAAGGGAATTTGAATTTTTCCCGTTCTAGGTATATAAATATCATTGAAAAACCTTGTCTGCGCTTGATTTTGGCTTGGAATCATTGCAACAAATCTTATGAGTTATGGCTATACTCTTAAGATGCCCATTCAAGCAAAAATGTTCTCAGTAATAATACTTTATTCCAAAAATGAAAGTATTTTTTTACTCTTAACGTTTAAATTATTTCCTTAGATTTTCCTTCCAACCCAAAAATATAAACTTATACAAAAAATCCTTATTATCAGTCCGGGAACCAAGGCGATCGCCGTTTCGGAACGTAAAAAATAATATCAATTATAGGCTGCGGTTCCACAGAAAAGTACGGTACCGCATTTATCTGTTAATCAATAAAACATTTTGATTTTTTCCAATTTTATTAAAATACAAATACTAAAATATTAACTAAACGAGACTATTGATGAGGTAGGATATTATGCTAACAACTTCAACCACTCATAAAATTACCTGGGAAAAATTACCAGATGATTTTGTCTTAGATGATGAACCAGTGGACAATATTAATCAACCCTTGCTTGCTGCGGCTTTAACAGAAAGCTTGGAACAAAATGGAAAATTACCAACGAATGCTTTAACTACAACTAATTACGGTATTTGTGCGACGTTGAATAATCGGTTAGTTGTCAAAGCACCAGATTGGAGTTATATACCATCAATTAAAGTTTCCCGTGAGGAGGTAAAGCGCAGTTATACCCCACGACTTGAAGGGGATATTCCAGTAATTGTGATGGAATTTATATCGGATACCGAAGGTAATGAGTATTCGAGCAAACCAACTTATCCTCCAGGTAAATGGTTCTTTTACGAACAAATTTTACAAGTTCCCAACTACACAATTTTTGAGCCAGATACCGGAGTTTTGGAAGTCTATAAATTAGACGATTCCGGACGATATAAACTGCAAACAGCGGATGCAAATAATCGTTATTGGATAGCTCAAATGCAGCTTTCTCTGGGTATATGGGAAGGTATGCGAGAAAACCGCACGGGTTATTGGTTGCGCTGGTGGGATGAAAATGGCGAATTATTGCTGTGGGGTTCGGAGTTAGCAGCTAGAGAGCGTCAGCGAGCTGAAGCCCAAAGCCAACGTGCCGAAGCCGAAAGTCAGCGTGCAGAAGCCCAAAGCCAACGAGCAGAAAGATTAGCACAACAGTTAAGGGCTGCGGGAATTGAACCCGAAGAATAACTATCAAAATTGAACTCAGAAATCATTAGCAGGTAATTAAAATGAATAACCCAACAAACGTTGAAGGATTATCGAAACAAGAAGAAAAGCTGGAAAAAGCACGAGCAAATGTAATTAAAATTGTCCAAACAAGGTTTAAAAAAGTCCCAGATGAAGTCATACAGGCAATTAAAGCAATAGATGACGAATCATTATTAGAAAAACTGTTTACAAATTCGATTATTGTTGCGGATTTGGAAGATTTTCAAAAAGTTGTTAAAGGTGTTGTATCTAGAAAGTAATTTAAAGCGCTATTCAATTTTTATAACCTGTTAAAAAAGTCTTGCTGCATTCGATATTAAACTACACATATATCAAATGCAGCAATCAATATATCAAAAGACATATTTTTGCTCAAAACATCTGTAAAATCTTCACCGAAGCAAGATTTAGTCAATAATTAAAAGATTTGTGGGTAATGTCGCCCTCTGAGGCGATACCAACGTAACCTAAAGATGATGGGGTAATTAATACTTGCTATTATCTCTTTAAAATAATAACTTTTTGCTTGATAGTACAAGCTTCTATGATTTAATAGCAAACCTGATAGAAATCAAATTTTGTTAATTATGCTACTATTTCTTAGACTTATTTTGATAGATAAATCAATTTAACGGTGATTTTTATCACTGCAATATTTTTTAGATTACTTATACTAATTTCAATTAAATCAAGTTAATTGTTTTTCATCGGCAGGAGTATTTTATAGTCATAAAAATCACAAAAAAATAATTTTGCTTCAAGCTTTCGCAAGCAGTTATTGAAAATAGCAAACTTCCGATTAACCTCAATTTAACTGTTTTAATCCAAATAAAATCTTATATTAACCTTTGTACTAAACTATGAATTCTGACAATTCGATATCTGACAAAATCTTAGTTGTTGATGATTCTCCCGATAATGTCTTTTTAATCAAAACCATTTTGGAGGAAGAAGGTTATGAAGTTAGTACGGCAGAAAATGGTTCTACTGCATTAAAAAGAATTGCAGAATCAACGTTTGATTTAATATTGTTAGATTTAATGATGCCGGGAATGGATGGTTATCAGGTAACTAAGCATATCCGAGGAAATGCTGAACTATCTTTTATTCCCATTTTGTTGATAACCGCTCACGATTCACCTAATGTTGCTCACGGATTAGATTTGGGTGCTGATGATTTCATCCGTAAACCTGTAACGGTAGATGAATTGCTGGCAAGAGTGCGATCGCTTTTAAGGCTCAAACACAGTATTGACGAACGAGATGAAATTGCTCGTCAGCGGGAGGATTTTGTTTCTCGTTTAACCCACGATTTACGCACTCCTTTGGTAGCAGAGGAGCGCATGATGATACTGTTTCTCGAAGGTGCTTTGGGGGAACTATCCCCATCAATGAATGAAGCACTAACCATCATGGCTCGCTCTAACAGCAATTTGTTAGCGATGGTAAATACTCTATTAGAAGTTTACCGTTTTGAAGCCGGACGTAAAACTTTAGCATTTTTACCAGTGGATATTCGTCAATTGATTGAGGAAGTTGCGAGTGAATTGACTCCCTTAGCCGAACAAAAAAATTTGTTAATTAAAGCCGATGTACAACAAGCACAAAACGCAACTAAAGTAATTGGCGATCGCCTTGAGTTGCATCGGCTATTTACCAATTTAGTGGGAAATGCCATCAAATTTACCGATAATGGCTCGGTTACGATGTGTTTACAACCCGATTCGAGCGATTGCGGCGCTATAACGATCAAAATTGTAGATACCGGACAAGGTATTTCCCCCGAACAACAAGCCAATTTATTTGAAAGATTTCGTCCCGGAAGCCATAAACGTTCTGGTAGCGGTTTAGGATTATACCTTTCTCGGCGTATTGTGGAAGCTCATCAAGGTACTATTGAAGTTAATTCCGAACTTGGTAAAGGTAGTGTTTTTACCGTTACCCTGCCAATGAAACAATAAATCAATTTTAGATTTTAGATTTTGGATTAGAAGATAAGAGTTAATTGTTAGTTGTTAGTTATTAGTTATTGGGAGTTAGGAGTTTTTAACAAGTAGCAAGTAGAAAGTAGCGAGTAATTTTTATTCTTACAGGGCTACTCAAACGTCTATGACTTACTCGTTACTCGTTACTTTAAGAATCTCTCCCTATTCCCTATTCCCTATTCCCTGTTCCCCACTCCCTATTCCCTATGTAATATGTTCGCCGAAACAATCCACAATCAACGCGATTTTTTTCAAACAGGTAAAACTAAAGATATTCCTTTTCGCATTCAGCAGTTAAAAACTCTCAAACACGCAATAATTGATCACGAAGCAGCAATTTTTAATGCACTAAAAGCCGATTTAAACAAGCCGTTAGAAGAAAGTTTTACAGCAGAAATCGTACTGGTTGTGAAAGAAATTCAATATGCTATCAAAAATATAAAAAATTGGAATAAGCCTAAAAAAGCGCAAATTCCCTGGCAATTCATTCCAGCTTCAGCAAAAATTTACCCAGAACCTTTAGGTGTGGTTTTAATTATTGGTGCTTGGAATTATCCATTTCAATTAGTGATTGCTCCTTTAATAGGTGCTATCGCTGCCGGAAATTGTGCAATTATCAAACCTTCTGAAATTGCTTCTCAGACTTCTAATCTTATCTTTGAAATTTTTGAGAAGTATTTTGATAAATCATATTTAGCTGCGATAGAAGGAGGAGTAGAAACTTCTCAACATTTATTAGCAGAAAAGTTTGACCATATCTTTTTTACTGGCGGTAATGCTGTCGGGAAAATTGTTATGGAAGCCGCAGCAAAACAACTCACACCCGTTACATTAGAACTGGGTGGAAAATCTCCTTGCATTGTAGATACCGATATTGACATTAAAATCGCTGCTAGACGCATAACTTGGGGAAAATTTTTTAATGCCGGACAAAGTTGTCTTGCACCAGACTATCTTTTAGTTGATAGAAAAATTAAAAATAATTTATTAGATGAAATAAAACAGTGTCTTCAAGAATTTTACGGTGAAAACCCTGCGAAAAGTCCCGATTATGCCAGAATCATCAATCAAAAGCAATTTGATAGATTAGTAAATTATTTAAAAGATTTAAAAGATGCAAAAATAATTATTGGTGGCGAAACAACTTCCGAAGAACGTTATATTGCTCCTACTGTCATCGATAGCGTTTCTTGGGAAGATGCAGTAATGCAAGAAGAAATTTTCGGTCCTATTTTACCAATAATAGAATTTACCGATATTAAAGAAGCCGTCAATATAGTTAACTCTCAACCAAAACCCTTAGCCTTATATTTATTTTCTCAAAATAAAACCCTGCAAAAACAAATAATAAGGGAAACTGTCTTCGGTGGAGGTTGTATAAACCACATATTAATTCATTACACTGTTCCCTCTTTACCATTTGGCGGTACAGGAAATAGCGGAATCGGCAGCTATCATGGGAAAGCCGGTTTTGACACCTTTTCTCACTACAAAAGCGTACTCAAAAAACCTTTTCTTCTAGACGTAAAATTACTGTATCCACCTTATGAGGGTAAATTGTCGTTGCTTCGACGAATTTTTGGATAAGTATTGGGCATTGGGCATAGGGCATTGGGCATGGGAGATGGGGAGAATTTTAACCTTTAACCTTTAACCTAAGTTACTCCTAACTCCTAACTGGTAACTGTTAACTGCTCACTGCTCACTGTCTCAAAATCCACTATACCGTTCTTCTTTAAAAGGTTCGCCGCGACGGTGATAACCGTTACGTTCCCAAAAACCTAATTCTTCATGGTCTAAAAATTCTAAGCCATTTATCCATTTAGCACTTTTCCAAGCGTAAAGGTGAGGTACCACCGAGCGCATGGGACCACCATGTTCGGCGCTTAAAGGTTCGTCAAATAGCTTAAAAGCAAAAAAATTTTCTTCTCTTACAAAGTCTTCTATTGCAATATTGGTAGTGTAACCGCCGTAGCAATGTTCCATGATATGAGTTGCTTTGGGGTCTACTTCAATAACTTTCATAAAGTCAGTAACTTTAATTCCAGTCCATTTGACATCGAGTTTAGACCACCGGGTTACGCAATGGAAGTCGGCTGTAAACTGGTTATGGGGTAATTCCATAAAATCCGACCAGTTCCATTTTTTCGGCTTTACCAAACCCCATACGCTAAATTCCCATTCTTCCGTACTAACTTGCGGAGTCGCACCATAAGTAAGCACCGGAAACCCCTTAGCTAAATGCTGCCCAGGAGGAACGCGATCGCTATCTTCAGAAGTCGGTTTTTGAAAAAACTTTCCCAGCATGGCTTGGTAAAATAATTTTTTAATAGATAATAATATATTTCTCAGGAAATTATTGCATCATTAGCAATATGTAATTTCTTCTGCTCCTACTCCCTACTCCATCTCAAAACTTTAAAAACCATTAACCAGCTAAGCTTCTGTTCCCCGTTTTCCATTAAGAGTTCCCTCTCGCCAACTATTTTTTTACCCAACAGGATTTTAGATGATGGTTTCAAGCAAGACGGTTCTGTCTTATGTAACTTTTCAATAATTCTTGACCTAAAATCCTGTTGGAACTGGACAAATAGCTAAATTTATCAACTGAGAGTAAATTACTCTTCGTCTTCTTCTTCCTCTTCTCCAGATGGATAAACAAATGTAGAGCGTCCGGTCAAAATTGATTTACCAAGCGAAAGAGCTTTTTGGGCTTCAACACTCGCTTTGTGTCTCCAAGTTGCTCGACGCTTATCACGCCTGGATTTCGATGTTTTCTTCTTTGGAACAGCCATAAAATCAGATACCGTTTTTTGACAACCTTTTTATTCTAAGGCATGAATTGCTTAATAGCCTATGATTGGAAGCATTTAAACCACCAAAGAATAGCCCCCCTTAAAACAAGGGGGGTTGGGGGGATCTCAAAGTTTGAAATAAGAGACGAATTATTCCCTTTAACTACTCCACTTCAATTTCAACTTCTTCAACTTCTGGTATCGGAATTGGAACTGCCTCAGATGGTGGGGGAGAAACTTCAACTTCTGGTGTCGGAATTGGATCTGATAACGATGGTGGGGGAGAAACTTCAACTTCTGGTGTCGGAATTGGATCTGATAACGATGGTGGGGGAGAAGTTTCTTCAAGATCATTGCTTTCTCCACTCGATGCGGAATTTGTCGCACTTGGTTCAAAAAATAGCAGTGTTCGAGCCATTCTGAAATACTTTGCCCAACGTTGCGTATCTGGACGATTGCGCCATTGAGTACGACTGACATTTAATTCCAAAACAGGCGCGATCGCACCATAATTTTGTGCGGAAATAACTACCGATACGTCTGTAACTAAAATATCTTTATCGAAACTACGTTGAGCGGCGGCTCTTGCTACTGCTTCTGCTCTCCGTAGCAAGCTTTGGTAGTTGTCTCCCGGTAAACGAGTAATTTCTAAGTCAACTCTCGAAGTATAAGCTCGCACGATTTGAGGAGCAATTGTTTCCGATACTAACCACATTGGTGCTGCCATACTCAGCAAAAGTACGGCTGTCTTTATCCGGATTTTCTTTGTGATTGATAGCATAAGTGGAATGAATGTAATCAATGTTTTTCTTTTTGACAAGTTATTGCCGACCATTATTTATAAACTCCTCCCAAGCGCGATAAATAAATGCACTATTAATAAAAGTAAAAGTGCAATTGTCTTTTAAAGTAATAATTCTGACTTACCATCTTAAAGTCTGATGATAATCATTTAGACTTATTCACATAGGTTAACTTTGTTTTTTAGGCAAAGCAAATTACATTAAATACGCTTGCGGTACTTAGATGTGAAGAATTGACAATCTACGATTACCGTAAGTATATATATTTAGTTTCTAATAATTAAAAGGGCGCATGGCAAAACTATGGGCGATCGCTATTGGCATCAATCAGTATCAATATTTTCAACCTTTAGGTTATGGGAGCGCTGATGCTGAGGCTTTAAAAGATTTTTTAGTTAAGCAAGCAGGTTTTCCAGAGGAACAGTGTCTGCTGATGACCGATTCTTCCGTACCTATGGGAGATAAATCGACTTTACCTACAAAGAATAATATTCTTGAGTTACTCGAAGATTTAGCTGCTAATTCCTGGCAACCACAAGATAAATTATGGTTGTTCTTTAGCGGTTATGGCATCACCTATGAGGAACAAGATTACTTGATGCCTATTGAAGGAGATTCCAAACGGGTTAAAGAAACTGCGATAGAAATGCGCCAGTTGATGCAAACTCTACAGGTGGCTGAACTGGAAACTTTGCTATTACTGGATTTCAACCGGGCTTTTGGTACCAAGGCAGATTCTTCTATCGGGCAAGAAACTATTGAATTAGCTCAAGAATTACAAATCTCTACCATACTTTCGTGTCAACCAGAACAGTTTTCTCATGAAAGTAGCGAGTTAGGGCACGGTTTTTTTACAGCCACACTACTGGAAGCTTTACGTTACGGCAACACCAATAATTTGGCTGGTTTGGAAAGTTATTTAAGCGTTCGTACTCCCGAACTCTGTCAGCATCATTGGCGGCCAACTCAAAATCCTGTTGCTTTTATTGCATCGCCGCAACAAAGCTTGTTTGAACAATTTGAACAAGATCAAGTCAAAAGCAATACAGAAGAACCACTGAGTGTTCTAGATTCTAGAGAAACTTTTACAGCACGAGAGGCACCAAAGTTAGAAGAGAAACCAGTAGATAATTCTTCACAAGTTGCACAAGTAGTCACAAAAAGTTTTCCTGTTTCCGTCGCTTCCCCCGAAGTTGCAGAGAAACCAGAAAAAACTTCTTCTGTTTCTAAAAATTCCCCGACTCCTACAGCCGATGAAAATACCAAAGAGAAAACCGAAAATAAAAAGACAGAAAATACATCTAGTAAATTGCTGTTGCTTGGATGTGTGGGAACTTTAATCTTTGGTGGATTATTTTTAGTTGCTTTCGTTTACCAGCAATCTCGCTCTCAAACCAAATTAACGGTTGTTAAACCTTTACCCAGTAATTATGAAAGGGTAGAAACACAACAGCCAACAAAACAGAGAGTTAATAATTCCAATTCGCAAGAAACTATTCAAGCAATGGTGGAATTGGAAAAAATGTCTCTAAATGCCAATCAAGCTAGCGATTTGAGTAAAGCGATCGCCAATGCTAAAAATATTCAACTCGGTGAAGCGGGTTACAAACAAGCTAGACAAAATATTAAGGTGTGGAGCGGTATGATTTTGGATTTAGCTAGAAATCGTGCTGAAAACAGGGAATATTCCAATGCAATAACCACAGCTGGATTAATCGGTAATGAAGAGTCAAATTTCCGAGAAGCCCAAACAGCTATTAAACAGTGGCAAACTGAATCCAAACAATATTTAAGTAATAAAACTCTTTTAGAAGCAGCCCAAGCTTTAATTAAACCTTCACAAGCATCTTCTTACAATCGTGCTATCGAAGTTGCTAAAAGAGTACCATCTTCTGAAGCCGGTTACGATCTGGCTCAAGAATCTATAGATAAATGGAGTCTAGAAATCTTACAGCTTGCTAAAAATCGTGCCAATAACAAGCAATATTCTTCGGCAATTGCAACCGCTACTTTGGCTCCAGAAGGTACAGCTGCTTATGCCGAAGCTCAAAAACTGATCAAACAGTGGCAACAAGTACAAAGCGAATAATTCTTAACTCCATACCTCACTTTACGATTTAACAATATTGCGAAATATCCTCGCCACATTCATCAGCTAAATAGCACAATCCTCTAAAACGCAATCCAACCACTTCTTCATATAATGGGTTGAGTTTGCACATTGGAGGAATGTGGAACAAAGTTCTACCTTTGAACTTCACATCTCGCTCAAACGGACATTGAGCCGGAATTAAACTACAAACACGATGAGCAAATTGGCGATCGCGCACTTGGATATTATCTACCCAAATCCGCAGGGGTTTTAAAATATCGAACCGAGGTTGTTTAATACTCGGATTCTGCTGCTGGGCTACATTAGCTTCACTTTCTTGTTCTTGATTTATTGATACCCAGCTTGCCAGAAATATTTTTTTTGTGGTATTATTGAATACCTTCATTTTTTTTTCCTCTAATTCTTGGAGGTTGTTTTGGTCAATTCAACGAACATCTACGGAGGGGTAAATCAACTTTTGCGAGAAGCCTTTTATCCTGACGAAGATTTCGTCTATTTTGTTCGGTAGCTTCCTTAATAGAAAGCTGTCCTTTGCTACGTCAAGTTAAGCGCAATTTTGCTTAAATCGGAAGTGTGATACTTCTATCTTGTTTATAACTTGACACACTTGAAATTATAGTAAAGTCATCTACCTATGGTTATATTGTAGTGTAACATTTACAAAAATTAACAGAAAACACTTTGATCGGTGAAATTGATAATATGCTTTGTGCCAAAGGCTATACAAGGTTAGCGCAGACTGCTTAGAAGTGGCTAGTGTTTACATCACATCAAAGAGCCAATTCTAAGAAGGTTTGTGGTGTTAAGAAGTATTTATGGCTGATAAAGGTTAATTTTCGTCTTTTTTGGCCAAATAGAACGGAATATTACACTGTTAATTATTTAAAGAATAAGAAAATAGTTGTTATTTCAGTAGCGTTGAAATACCTATTGCGAAGCATCTCAACCGTATCATTGGAGTGCTTAAAACCTTACATTGGCAATCTAAATATTTTTATTAGTTCTTGAATATACCGATTAGGGGACATTCAAACCCAATTAGCTATTGATCCTGGATTATTTTGTTTAGATATAATTTTTACAAATCGGTTTACTTTTACCTACTCAAGCACAAGTTATATTTTTCAAAGTTTTTCTCTGATGACTTTTATTGCTTGATATTGACAGCTATATAAAGCAGGTAAAAATTTTTGAAAATTATCGCAATTTTTACTCCGATAAAATATATTTATCATGGTATGGACATCTTGCCCTTGCATCCCAACTGATTAATTAAAAAAAAATTGTTCGTAGTAGCGCTACTACGAACCATGATTATCCTTCAAAATTAACGCCATATTTTGAAATTTTATTAAAATAGCTATTTTTAAGCATCCATGCAGAAAATCCCCCTTCTCTTGAAGAAAAGGAGGATTTTAATTTAAAGATAGGATTTCAAGACTTTATAATCAAATCTATAATTTCCTTACCTCAATATTTTTCAAAACTTACGACGCAACTTGTTGAGCAGCAGTACGAGTACGTCTTCTTCTACCATCCGAAACTACTGGAGGGGAATCTGGAATCTGCATCAATAAAGTAACTGTAGGCTGAGATCGTAACTCTCGTCGTAAATTACGCGCCAAATCTTGCTCTATTACTTCTTGCAAACCACCCCAATCGATATCTGGCTTTTTACCGTTCATAGGTTGAGCAAATTCTTCCCAACGCAACGCCAGTATTTCTTCAAATCGCTGCTGTACCCATTTGTGTACCATAGATTTTTCCATGCTGGTAACTACACCCCGCAAGTGAATCTCTGGTTTAGCCAACATTTTACCGTTCCAATCAACTGCTGCTGCAACGGTAACGATACCTTCTTCTGCCATGCGCTGACGTTCTAGCAAGACTTTATCACTAACCATGCCAGAACCAGAAGTATCTACCAATTCCAAACCGGATGGTACTTTACCTGCAACACTAATAGAATTTTCAGTCAATTCAACAATATTGCCATTCTCAATAATCACCATATTTTCGGCAGGAATACCCATGCTTTGCGCTGTCTGAGAATGTTTGACTAACATTCTATGTTCGCCGTGAACGGGTAAGAAGAATTTGGGCTTTGTCAAGGCAAGCATCAATTTTTGATCTTCCTGACAGCCGTGCCCGGAAACGTGAATTCCATGAGAGCGACCGTAAATAACTTTTGCACCTTGCTGCATTAATTTGTCAATTACTCCTACCACCGCAATGGTATTTCCAGGAATCGGATTAGCGGAGAATGCAACTGTATCTCCTTCCCGAATCTTAATGTGAGGATGTTCTCCCCTAGCAATACGAGTCATCGCTGCCATTGTTTCGCCTTGAGAACCAGTAGTTAAAATCAATACTTTGTCATCTGGCAAACTACGAGCGACGTGCAAAGGTTGAAATAGCTTATCTTCACATTTGATGTAGCCAAGATTGCGAGCGTGAGCAATCAAGTTCAACATCGAGCGTCCAACTACAGATACCGATCGACCATGTTTTTGCGCTAACTGCAAAATCATGTTGATACGATGTACCGAAGAAGAAAAGGTAGTAATGAAAAGTCTGCCTTCGGCTAGCATCACAATTTTTTCTAAATTGGGATAAACCGAACGCTCTGAAGGAGTAAATCCAGGTACTTCTGCGTTAGTAGAATCGCTCATCAAGCAAAGTACGCCTTTTTCACCGTGTTCGGCTAACCGTTGCAAGTCAAAGTGTTCGCCATCTACTGGAGTATGGTCCACTTTGAAATCTCCTGAATGAATTACAACCCCTAACGGTGTATGTATTGCAACTGTAAAACTATCGCAAATACTATGGGTATTGCGGATATACTCTACCAAGAAGTTTTTACCTATCCGCACCATATCGCGAGGTTTAACAGATTTTAATTCGGTGCGATCGCGAACTCCGGCTTCTTCTAGTTTGCGCTCTAGCATTGCCATTGCCAATCTAGGGCCGTGAATTACAGGAATATCAAACTGTTTGAGGTGAAAAGCAATACCGCCAATATGGTCTTCGTGCCCGTGGGTAACAACCATACCCTTGATTTTATGACGATTTTCTCTCACATAAGTCATGTCTGGTAAGACAATATTGACTCCATGCATTTGATCGGTAGGAAAAGCTAAACCAGCATCTAGAAGAATAATTTCGTCTTCATACTCAAAAATACAGGTATTTTTTCCAATTTCATGCAGTCCGCCCAATGGAATAATTTTAAGGGCAGAAGTTACTTCTTTCTTAGCCATGTTTTTCCTTAGTTAATAAATTAGTTGGATTTTTCTTTTCAGTTAAAAACTTGATTGGAGTGTTTTATAAGACAACCTTTAATGGTTTTTTTTAACTGCATAGTCTTATTTTGCAAGATTTTATTAATGTCTAATTGTCATTCATCACGGATTATAAATACCGCTGGCAAAAACATTTCTGCTATTCAATTGCAAAACAATTATCTTTAAAACAAGCTTGTTAACGACTATTATATGTATTATATTTTACACTATATTTGCGAATACATCATCTAACTTTATTCAAATCCAGTTCTTCTAATACTGTTTCTAATTGTTGAGTTAATTCAGATTCAGCTTCATATAAAGGTAGACGAGTTGAACCAACATCCCATCCTTGAAGATTTAAAGCTGCTTTAACCGGAATAGGATTTGCAGTCGCAAATAAAACTTTGAACAGTGGAAAAAGTTTCAAATGAATTTCTCTGGCAGCTTGTACTTTGCCAACTTCAAATGCTTGAATCATCTGCTGTAATTGCAAACCAACTAGATGAGAAGCTACACTTACTATACCCTTTGCCCCAACAGATAACAAAGGCAAAGTCATGTAATCATCACCAGAATAAATCTGAAATTCTGGTGGTGTCAAGCGTCGCATTTGACTTGCTTGGTCTATATTCCCAGTTGATTCTTTTATACCGAAAATATTTTCTATTTCGGCTAAGCGGGCTACTGTTTGGGGCTGTAGGTTTTGACCAGTACGACCCGGAACATTGTATAACAACAATGGTAACTCAGGTACGGCTTCAGCTATTGCCTGAAAATGACGATAAAGTCCAGCTTGCGGGGGTTTGTTGTAATAAGGTACAACTTGCAATGAACCATGTACTCCCATTTTAGCTGCTTCTTGTGTAGCTGCAATTGCTTCTTTTGTAGAATTAGAACCACAACCTGCAATTACCTTTGCTTTACCCGATACGGCTTGCAATACACATTTAAACAATTGATATTCTTCATCCCAAGTCATGCTGGGAGATTCACCTGTTGTTCCGCAGATTATAAATGTATCCGTACCGTTTTGTGCCAGATGTGCGGCTAATTTTTCCGCTACATCGTAATTAACGCTGCCGTCTTCCTTAAACGGCGTAACCATTGCGGTTATAACCTTCCCAAAATCTACCACCACTAAATTTACTCCTAATTACATAAAGGCAGTTAATACATTCATTAGTGGCTGTCTACCTGTTTGATAACTGAAAGCCATTTCTTCTTCAAGGGCAAATGATACCTGATTCATTACTTTTTTATCCTTAAATTAATCTTGATTAATTAATAACAATTGTTGCTTTAAGTTTTGTTTCTTGAGTAATTGCTAAGAATACAGCTTCAGAAAAAACTGTCAATTGCCTTTTTATACAGTATTAATACAGTTATTTACTAACATTATTGACCATTTTTCGCCTTTTTACCCTGTTGCCTCTCTTGAAAAGTTGCTCCCTATTGCCTATTGCCTCTTTGTAATATTTTGTTAACATACTAGGTATTTAAGAACCATTATTCTTTTAATAATTATTTTAATATATTACATAGAAAATAATCTTGTTTCAGGATGCTAACATATTCTTTTCTACCAATAATTCGGCAATTTGAACTGCATTCAAAGCCGCACCTTTACGAATTTGATCTCCACACAACCATAGCTCCAACCCGCATTGATGAGAAATATCTTGACGAATTCTTCCCACTAAAACATCATCTTTTCCTGTTGCTTCTAAAGGCATGGGAAAATAATTAGCTTCCCAATCTTCTATTAATTTTACACCTTTAGACTTACTTAAAATTTCTCTAGCTTCCTCTATATTAAAAGGTGTTTCAAATTCTAAATTAATTGCTTCGGAATGAGCGCGTAATACAGGCACTCTAACGCAAGTTGCAGTAATCCGGATATCTTGATTATTAAAAATTTTGCGAGTTTCGTTGACCATTTTCATTTCTTCCTCGCAATAACCATCCGAATTTAATGGAGAATTATGTGGAAATAAGTTAAACGCCAACGGATAAGGAAATACCTTTGCTACTGGTTCTTTTCCTTCTAAAATATCTATAGTTTGGTTTTTTACTTCTTCCATAGCTTTAGCACCAGCGCCACTAGCAGACTGGTAAGTAGCCACAACAATACGTTTTATGGGCTTTACTTTATGCAGCGGAAATATGCCCACCGACATCAAAATAGTTGTGCAATTAGGATTAGCAATAATACCTTTGTGGTTGACTACAGCTTCGGGATTTACTTCAGGTACTACTAAAGGAACTTCAGGATTCATCCGGAAAGCGCTGGAATTATCAACTACCACCGCACCTTTCTCTACTGCTTTGGGTGCCCAAATTTTAGAAATAGAACCGCCAGCAGAAGCCAAAACCAAATCTACGTTTTCTAGAGCGGCTTCGCTTACCGCTTCTACTAATAAATTTTCTCCTTTAAAAGGTAGTTTTTTCCCCGCACTACGTTCTGAAGCTAATAATTTTAGCTCAGTCAAAGGAAAATCTCTTTCTTCAAGTAATTCTAGCAATTCTGTGCCTACAGCACCAGTCGCTCCCAAAATAGCTACACGATAGGCTCTCTCCAAATCCTAAACCTCCTGTCAAAAGTACTATTTACAATGATTCATCAAATTTTCATAATAAAATTAATAAATATATTATTCCGCAAAACCTTAATAGTATTTAAACGAATTTCAGCGGATTTGTAAATGATTTTTAATATCAGAAATAACTATATTTGTTCTCTAATTAATTTATTCTTTAATATTTTCTTACTTAAAACTTCCCTCCGGACGAACTACTTTACAACAATTATTAATTAAATTACTTACTTATATTTTATAAATAAATAATAAATTATATAAAGTATATATTATACACCATTATGGTTATTGTCAGTCAACGTATAGCGCAAATTATTTATGATTCTTGTATGGCAACGCTTAGGACGCGCGGAAATTATTAAAACGGCATTGACTAGAAGGGTTGATGTACTATGATTCAAATGGTCTGGCGTTTTAATAGAGCAGGCGAACCTCAATAATAATGATATAATTCACCGGATTGTGCAATATATAGTGCAATCAAACTCTACTAAGCGCATAAAAGAGAGGACTCCGACGGCAAGACAGTTTTAAAAGTAGAAGAGTTTTATTGAAATAATCCCACCATGAGGATATCACGGTCAAAGCTCAGCAATTGAACTGCGTTTAAAGGATGTTTCCCCACAAAGCAGGCATCAAACAAGCGCCGAAATTAGGCTCCGAGATTTTTTGTCTTGTTGGAATTGTCAGCTATATTAATTTCAATTTCCTTCGACAAAGGCGACGGATAAGACGTTCGCCCCCCCTTTAAGTAAAAAAAGTAGCAGAAATATAGAAACAAGTCTATGAAAGTCACCCAGGAAAAACTGCCAGCCAGTCAAATCGGATTAGAAATCGAAATTGCGCCGGAAAAAACCCAGCAAAGCTATGAAAAGGTAATTCAAAATTACGCTCGGCAAGCCAACGTTTCAGGGTTTCGTAAAGGTAAGGTGCCTCGGCAGATATTGTTACAGCGCTTGGGAAAAACTCGCATTAAAGCAGCCGCAATCGAAGAACTGATTCAAGATAGTATTGGTGAAGCGATAAAGCAGGAAAGTATTGAAGCTATCGGCCAGCCAGAATTGCGCTCTTCTTTTGAAGAATTAATCGAGAATTATGAGCCAGGAAAACCTTTGACTTTTTCTGCTGCGGTTGATGTACCACCCCAAATTGATTTGGGCGAATATTCGGGTTTGAAGTTCAAAG
Organism: Calothrix sp. CCY 0018; assembly: GCF_963920925.1. Lineage (NCBI taxonomy): Bacteria > Bacillati > Cyanobacteriota > Cyanophyceae > Nostocales > Calotrichaceae > Calothrix > Calothrix sp. CCY 0018. Next base: position 60,379 of record NZ_CAWUDI010000037.1, read on the forward strand.
CCGAGGAAGTTACATACGACAACGAACAGGTAGACAAAGTTTTGGAAGGTGAGCGTCAGCAAATGGCGACTTTAATTCCTGTCGAAGGTCGTGCGGCACAATTGGGAGATACTTCGATTCTTGACTTTAAAGGCTTTTTGGCTCCCGAAGAAGGTGCAGATCCTCAAGCTGAACTCGAAGTAATTCCCGGTGCGGAAGCTACCGATTTTCAGGTTGACTTAGAAGAAAATAAATTTATTCCCGGCTTTATTTTGGGAATCATAGGAATGAATCCTGGAGAAACCAAAGAAGTTGACGCTCAGTTTCCAGATCCTTACGCGAATGAAGAATTGGCAGGAAAAGCTGCTAAATTCACGGTAACGCTCAAAGAATTAAAGGAAAAGGAACTCCCCGAACTAAATGATGATTTTGCTCAGGAAGTCAGCGAATTTGAAAATTTAGCCGAGTTACGCAATTCTTTAGAAGAGCGGTTTAAGAAGGAAAGCGATGATAATGCTAAAGCTAAGAAGCAAGAAGCTTTATTGAGCGAACTAGTTAAGCACGCAACATTTGACGTGCCAGAAACAATGGTTCAGCAAGAAGTTGATGCAATGTTGACTCAAACTGCAATGCGTCTTTCACAGCAAGGTTTAGATATTAAAAAATTGTTCAACCAAGATACTATTCCTCAACTACGGGAACGTTCCCGTGAGGAAGCAGTAAACAGGCTGCAAAGAACTCTTGCTCTACGTGAAGTTGGCGAACGCGAATCTATCAAAGCAACTCCCGAAGAAGTAGAAGCCAGGTTCAAAGAAGTAATGGAAGAATATTCCGGGGAGGATGTCGATCCACAGAGAGTACGAGAGGCGGTTGAAAACGAATTATTAACTGAAAAAATCATCGACTGGCTCTTAGAACGTTCTGAGATTGAACTTGTACCTGAAGGCTCCTTGAATCCCCCAGAAACCGATACAGTAGAGGAAACTGTAGATTCACTTGATTCACAAGAACAAAACGAAAATGATTCTGAGGGTGAAGAACAACAAACCGTCTCGGCTACAACAGAAGAGTAATGGCGGTTTATAGCACTCAGCAATCGGTCTAAAATATTTCTAATGGCGATCGCTGAGTGTTGCCGAAATCGAATCTAAATTAAATAAAAATAGAAAACGTCGGATGCACGAATTTTAATAAAACTTCAAACTTCTAACAGTTATGTCTTAAAACATGACGATAAATTGATGAAAGTCCACACGGTCTTGATTTATATAAGGCATAATGGTTAACACATACTGTCTTATAGAAATTCGGTTATTGTTATAAACAAGCAGCAATTGCTGTCTTTTAGCTACTGTTGTCTTAATTGTCATTTATAACTTTTATGCTTGTATCGCAGTCGGGAAATTACCCAGTTAGTAGTTTGAATCAATTATCTATTTATTCGCAAAGCGATAACCCGCAGTCTAGTTCAATGCTGCCCACGGTAGTAGAACAATCAGGCATGGGGGAAAGAGCTTTTGATATCTATTCGCGCCTACTTCGAGAGCGGATTATTTTCTTAGGAACTCCCATCGATGATGCAGTTGCTAACTCACTTGTTGCCCAGCTACTGTTTCTGGATGCCGACGACTCAGAAAAAGATATTCAAATTTACGTAAATTCCCCTGGCGGATCGGTCACGGCAGGCATGGCAATTTATGATACAATTCAACAAATCCGTCCAGACGTAGTAACGATATGTTTTGGATTAGCTGCTAGCATGGGTGCTTTATTACTAACAGCAGGAACCGCCGGTAAGCGGATGTCTCTTCCGGATTCGCGGATTATGATTCATCAACCTTTGGGCGGCGCTCAGGGACAAGCAGTGGATATAGAAATCCAAGCTAAAGAAATTCTTTATCATAAGTCTAAGCTGAATGAGATTTTAGCATCTCATACTGGTCAACCATTAGAAAAAATAGAAGCCGATACCGAACGAGATTTCTTCATGTCGGCTGAAGAAGCTAAAAACTACGGGCTAATCGACCAGGTTATCTCTAGGCAAAATCTTCCCCCAGCAGGGGAAAACGTCACTAGTGTGAAATAAGAGGCTGGTATGACAGGTAAGTACGACTCCCATTTAAAATGTTCATTTTGTGGAAAATCTCAAGAGCAGGTACGCAAACTAATCGCCGGACCGGGAGTCTACATCTGCGATGAATGCGTTGACTTGTGTAACGAGATATTAGATGAGGAACTGCTCGATACTAATAGTACAGCAACTGCTTCGCAGCCAGCACCGCGTTCGGAGCCACCTCAGAAACGCCGTACCCGCTCTGCCAGTCTCTCGTTTAACCAAATACCTAAACCGCGAGAGATTAAGAATTACCTAGACGAACACGTTATTGGTCAAGAAGAAGCCAAAAAGGTACTTTCAGTCGCGGTATACAATCACTACAAAAGATTGTCACTGATTAATAGTTCTAAAGAGGGCGGCAAAGATGATGGCGAGGATTCAGATGCAGTAGAACTTCAAAAATCGAATATTTTGTTAATTGGTCCTACAGGGTGCGGTAAGACTCTGCTGGCTCAAACTTTAGCGAAAATTCTGGACGTACCTTTTGCTGTTGCTGACGCTACTACCCTCACCGAAGCCGGTTATGTGGGTGAAGACGTAGAAAATATTTTGTTGCGACTTTTACAGGTTGCCGATTTGGATGTTGAAGAAGCACAGCGCGGAATCATCTACATCGACGAAATTGATAAAATCGCTCGTAAAAGCGAAAATCCCTCAATAACGCGGGATGTTTCTGGTGAAGGTGTACAGCAAGCCTTATTGAAAATGCTCGAAGGAACCGTTGCCAACGTACCTCCTCAAGGAGGACGCAAGCACCCCTATCAGGACTGTATCCAGATTGATACGAGCAATATTTTATTCGTCTGCGGTGGTGCTTTCGTAGGTTTGGAAAAGGTAGTAGAGCAGAGAACTGGTAAAAAGTCAATTGGATTTTTGCAGCCAGGAGAAGGGCAAACTAAAGAAAAGCGGGTAGCAGATACCGTGCGTCATTTAGAACCGGGGGATCTAGTTAAGTTTGGGATGATACCCGAATTTATTGGACGGGTTCCAATGGTAGCGGTAGTAGATCCACTTGATGAAGAAGCGCTGATGTCGATTTTAACCGAACCGCGTAGCGCTTTAGTCAAACAGTATCAAAAGCTGTTGAATATGGATAGCGTCCAGTTAGAGTTTAATGCAGAAGCTCTCAAAGCAATAGCTCAAGAAGCTTATCGTCGTAAGACTGGCGCTAGAGCATTGCGAGGCATTGTAGAAGAACTGATGCTGGATGTAATGTACGAGTTACCTTCCCGTAAAGACGTTAATGTTTGTACGGTAACTCGCGAAATGGTAGAGAAGCGTTCCACAGCCGAACTGTTAGTACATCCCTCTTCCCTACCGAAGCCTGAATCAGCTTAAATATAGTTAGGAGAGAGGCTGCGCGGTCTTGGGGGTTTCCCCCATGAGCGACAGTCGAACCCGAAGGGTTAAAAGTTAGAAGTTGAGAATTAATTAGAGTTAATTCTTAACTTCTAATTTTTTGTTTTTGATATTTAACTTTTGATGCATGGCTTATATTAAGGTTCGTGGCGTAGAACATTACTACGAGTGGATAAAACAATCTAATGGTTTGGAAAAACCAGTAATGGTGTTTATCCACGGTTGGGCTGGTAGCGCTCGATATTGGCAGACTACCGCCGAAGTTTTGTCAGAACAGTTTGATTGTTTGCTTTATGATATGCGCGGGTTTGGACGTTCCCGTGGCAAACCTATTGTTGAATCGGAGTCCCTTCAAGATCGAGAAGGCGAAGAAGCAATAAAAGAATTAACCTATGAGTTAGAAGAATACGTTGAAGATTTAGCAGTATTACTTGACGAATTGCAGTTGCAGCGCGTTTACATCAATGCTCATTCGATGGGCGCATCAATTGCGACTTTGTTTCTTAACCAGTATCAACAACGTGTAGAAAAAGCAATTCTGACTTGTAGCGGTATTTTTGAATATGACAAAAAATCTTTTGAGGCTTTTCACAAATTTGGTGGCTACGTCGTCAAATTCCGTCCTCAATGGTTAGCAAAAATTCCATTAGTTGACAGAATGTTTATGGCGCGATTTCTGTATCGCTCTATAAAAGCAACCGAACGTCAGGCTTTTTTGCAAGACTTTCTCATAGCAGATTATGAAGCGGCTTTAAATACAATTTATACTTCGGTAAGTAAAGCTCAAGCTGAATTAATGCCACATGAATTTGCCAAGCTTAAAGTATCAACCATTATAATATCTGGGGAATACGATAAAATTATTCCCGCCGATATGGGAAAAAAAGCAGCAGCTATGAGCGACCAAGTTGAGTATGTAATGATTCCTAATACGGCTCATTTTCCCATGCTTGAAGATTCAGATACTTACTTGAAAACAGTCAGCAAGTTTTTAGAATTACCGACTTTGCCTTCAGCATAAGGGTAGAGGGGATAGGGAGATGGGGAGATGGGGACAAGGCGTAAGAAAGTTTTCAACTCTAAACTTCTTACTCCCAAATCCAAAATCCAAAATCCAAATTCTACAATTCCTAACTCCTAACTTCTAACTCCTAACTTCTAACTAATTCTCTCTTACCCCAATCCCAATTCTCTCTTGAGTAAATTAATCGATTTACTACCGATATAATTCTCACAGTTAACTAGTTTGGGTGGACGAATAATGTCTTCTATCGCTATTTGCATGGCACCATGTACTGCTGAATAACTAGTTTTATCAGTACAAAAAATTAATTGTGCCCGCTTAACTATTGCCCCCAATTTATAGCTATCTTTCGGTTGGGAAGTCATCACCAATATTTCGTCCCCTCGCAAACCGTGGAGAATTACTTCTGTTGCTCGCAGAATTCCCGAACTAAGGCTAACAATGCCAATACAACTGTCTTTTGATAAGTTTTTAACAATATCAAATTCTTTGGCGTAATCGTGGATATCAAGAGGGATTACACGTACTGCTCTAGGTGCTGCAATTGCTTCTACTTCCCCGATAAAATATCGACTTGTAACAACGGTTGCCGAAGTAGTTTTATCTAATACAGCAGATAGTTCTTCGGTAGCAACTAGCTGAACTGGTATTTGTAGCGTTTGTTCTAATTCTTGTACTATCAATTCACCAGCGCCGATATCCTGATTTGGGACAGCTACAAGCACCCGCGCACTACAACGCAACCGCCAATCAATTTCAGCCAGAAATATCTCGCGGGCTTGATTGAGCGAACAACCTTGAGCAAGTAGTTCATCAAGTGCCTTCTGAACAACTTTGTATGCTAGGGGATGTTGCTTAAGAATCGGTGATTGTAACTTGCTACCGCCCTCGTGCCCTTGAGCGCGGACGTAAATTCCCGAACCAGCCAGACTTTCTACCAGCCCGTCTTCCTCCAATTGGCGGTAAACTTTGCTAATAGTATTGCGATGTAAGCCGGTTTGCATCGCCAACGCTCTGGTTGAAGGCAATTTATAAGCTGGTGGATATTGCCGCGACGCGATCGCAAATCTAATCTGGTTGAAAAGCTGAGTTGACGCGGGAATTTCACTATCTGGCTGAATGCGGAATTGAATCATCACCTTCGTATGGGGTGCTAATAGCTTAAAAGGGAACTTGTAAAAATCGTTATAGTTGCTTTTGAACTGAATATGTTATTTATACATCGAATTCGATCCGGGAAAGTTTTTTATCGTTGAGGTTATTACTAATTGATCAATTTGATAATTTTATGAAAGTTAAGCTTTCGTTACAGGCCTCCACTATATCTAATAATTACACCACACTGGTAAAAACTATTATGACAGACCGTGAAATTGACACCAAAACCGTAAAAATAGCCTCAGATTCGGTGCAAATAGATGCTTATCTGGCAAAGCCTCAAGGTGAGGGCAGTTATCCGGGAATTGTAGTGTTGCAGGAGATATTTGGAGTCAACGCGCATATTCAAGAAGTTACCGAACGTATCGCCAAGGTTGGATATGTTGCCATTGCACCCGCGTTATTTCAACGTCAAGCACCGGGCTTTGCCACTGGCTACACACCGGAAGATATAGAAGTGGGTAGAAATTACGCTTGGGGACAAACCAAAGCTTCGGAACTTTTAAGCGATATTCAATCGGCTATAGATTATCTCAAAACCCTACCAGAAGTAAAAAAAGATGCATTTGGCTGCATTGGTTTCTGCTTTGGCGGTCATGTAGCATATCTTGCCGCCAGTTTAGCCGATATAAAAGCTACCGCTTCGTTTTACGGCGCTCGTATAACTACTAGTACACCCGGTAATGGCGAACCTACTATAAATATTACTTCAGATATTAAAGGTATGGTTTATGCCTTTTTCGGTATAGAAGATTCTAGTATTCCTACAGAACAAGTAGACCAAATTCAAGCTGAATTAGAGAAATATCAAGTACATACTCGTGTATTTCGTTACAAAGATGCTCAACACGGATTTTTTTGCGATCGCCGCGCCAGCTACAATCCACAAGCCGCTGCGGATGCTTGGGAGCAAGTTAAAGAATTATTTAGTCAGCTTTAGCCATCTTGACCGGATTTGTAGGATATGGTGTAAGAGTTGTCATTAGTTACGGCGGCGGATAATTAACTTTTTGCAATTGCCTTGTTTTTTACGGCTGCAAACTGTCTAAAAAAGGTCTTTGTAATAGTTCTTTATTATTCGTTACATAATTAAGCATTGATAACTAATAATTTGCTCTCTCAAAAGGGCGCTCTAAATCTTAATTCATCTTCAAATTGTTATGGAGAACGAAGCAAACATCTCTCAAAAAGCCGGTACGTCTTTTACAATGGACGATTTTGCGGCTGCTTTAGAAAAACATGACTACCAGTTCCAAAAAGGACAGGTAGTTAAAGGAAAAGTATTCCAAATCGATCCAGATGGAGCTTATGCCGATATTGGAGGCAAGTCATCAGCTTTTATCCCTCGCCATGAAGCGGCTTTGAGAGAGGTAATAGATTTATCAGAAGTTCTACCACTTCATGAGGAATTAGAATTTGTAATTACGCAAGAGCAAAATGCAGAAGGGCAAGTAACCGTTTCTCGCCGTCAGTTAGAAATGAGGCAGATTTGGGACAAGTTGCTAGAAATGCAAGAAAACACCAAAAGTGTAGACGTGCAGGTAATGAATACCAACAAAGGTGGTGTCACTGTCGATCTTCTTGGTTTGCGCGGCTTTATTCCTCGTTCTCATTTACTTGAGCGCAACAACTTGGAAGCACTTAAAGGACAAAAACTCACAGTTAGCTTTTTAGAAGTTAACCAAAATACCAATAAACTTGTACTTTCCCAACGTTTGGCGAAAAGTTCCGCGAGCTTCAGCTTATTAGAAATAGGTCAATTAATAGAAGGGAAAATAACTGGTATCAAACCATTTGGCGTATTTGTTGATATAAACGGCGTTAGCGCCTTACTCCATATCAAGCAGATAAGCCAGAAGTTTATTGAAAATGTAGAAAAGGTATTTCAACCTAACCAAGAAATTAAAGCTCTTATTATCGACATAGACGAAGGAAAAGGTAGAGTTGCGCTTTCTACCAGAGTTTTAGAAAATTTCCCCGGCGAAATGCTCGAAAATATGGAAGAAGTAATGACTTCCGCCGAAGCACGCGCTGAAAGAGCTAGGAAGCAGCTTTTGGAATCGGCTAACGCTTGATGATTGTTAGTTGTTAGTTGATGATCCACACCCTCCGGGTGAAAGTTGATAGTTGATAAAACCTTCAGCTATCAATTAAATCCATAACCACTAACCGCTAACCACTAACCACTAACAATTCCTTGTTATCGCGGTAGCAATTTCGGAGTTGCTGTAATATTTCTTCATTGAAGGCAAATTTTATTGAATTAATTAATTTGCCCCAGTCATACAAAACTGTATCCCAAGGGGCTTGGTTAAATTGGATTGCAAAAAATCGTGCCCACCATACGGGCGCTTGCTTCCTATAAATAAAATTATGTTGCTTCAACCAGCGTCTGCGCCATTTAGTCGTTTCTGAAGTGGTAGGTGGCGCAACTCCTATGACTGGTGGGAAATCGGCGTAGCTGACAAATTTGCTCAAACCCTTACCGTGGACGTAGACGACATATTGCCAGCATTCGACTACATAAATATCTTCAAATTTGATTTTAAACTTTAAACAAACTGCTTCTTCTGTGACGAATCGGGCTAAAGGATGAATTTCTGAAGATTTGTAAGAAATTTTTGATGCCTTAATAACGAGCTTTCTTGGTTTGAGCGATGTTAACATGGTAGATGAATCCTGTATGCAGTAGTAGATGCATCAGTTAACAGATAAGCCCTATTGCTATTAGGAGGAATCTGGTGATGCACTTTGTTTTCGGGATTTGGATTTTTACTTTGATTGCCCTTCTTCTGTTATAGTGAAGGGTAGTCATTTATTTTTGATAGAATATAAATATTATCTGACTAAGTGTCGTCAGTTGTCAACAGGCTATGGGAATAATCAGGTTAAAAGTTAGAGAGCTTGCTGCTGAGAAAGGATGGACACTCAAGGATGTATCTGATCGTTCTGGAGTTGTTTATAGTACTTTAAGAACCTATGCCCGCTCGCCTGGAATGACGATGGTTGACTTTACTGCTATTCGGAAATTGGCACGTACATTCGATGTGATGATTGAAGAATTAGTTGAGGTGGTAGAAGAATAAAGGTTTTAGCTTGTTTTTGAGCAAGTCAATAATTAAATAATAAAGTTAATCAAATTGATATAGATTGTTCTATTAAGTAAATTATGGGAATAATTAGGCTAAAAGTTAGAGAGCTTGCAGCTGAGAAAGGATGGACAATAAAAGAGGTTTCTAACCGTTCTGGAGTGATCTACAGTACTTTAAAAACCTATGCTCGTTCGCCTGGAATGACGATGGTTGATTTCACTGCTATTCGGAAGTTAGCTCGTGCATTTGATGTGATGATTGAAGAGTTAGTTGAAGTGGTTGAAGAGTAATTAATACGAAAAGATAAAGGGCGATCGTCTTTTAGTTGGCAAATTATTTAGTTGAGTTCGTCGTGGATTGGCAACTGTTGATTTCTCAGCTATTCGGAAATTAGCTCATGCATTCGATGTAATGATTGAAGAATTAGTTGAAGTGGTTGAAGAGTAATTAATACGAAAAACTAATCCCATCAAACATAAAGTAATCTCAAACCGATATCCGTTTCGTTAGCAGTTTGAGATTAATTTATCATTCGTCGCTTTATATCAAATTTCTCGCAAATCGATTAAGCAAACGACTGTAAACATTTTTTAACACAAGCAAATTTAAACTAGATAACCTGCTTTAATTGCGAACAATTAAAATGATACGAGTATAAAAAATATAAAATGCTGTTTAGATTTACAGCCAATTAGGCTAACAAATCGCCTAAAAGCTATATCTACAAAAAAATTGAAGCAATTGACAACTAATTGCTAACTACTAACAATTATATCTTCTGACTGTATAACCACGGATGGTTAGAAAACTAGCGGTGAGATATTTCAGGAATAATGCGGACGCACTGTCCCGAAATATCATGGTACTTTACACATTAGCGTTCCTCTGCTAAAGAGGGCGGTTTAACCCCGCCCCCTTAGCATTTTTCTTAGTGTAACTCAGAAATTTCTAAACATCCTCCCCATCTCCAATATCGCGCTTCGGTGGACGTTTGTAAGTAAATGTAAAGGTATCGCCACTAGTAATTACTCGCCGCATTTCATCATACATGGGATAATTTCCTACACCGCTCAAAGAAGCCCAACCCCGTGCCCTAGTTAAGGCTACAAACAATTGGTTACGATGATTCATATCATTCTCGTTACGAGCAACTTTATCAAAGCCGACTACATAAACCATATCGGCTTCGTGTCCCTTAGCGCGGTTGATGCGAGAGACAGTAACACCATCGTCATGCCAGAATTTATCGGGGTCGTTGTTAGGATATTCTGGGTACAAATCGTTTAATATTTTAGCAGTAGGAATATAAACGTCAATATTTTGGTCAATTAAGAAATCAGCAACTTCTCTTTCTAGTTCTATCGCTTCGGAATTAGAGCCTAAAACAACTACTAAAATATCGTGACTGGGATTAAGACCATCATTAACAATATTGTGCATGATGTTCTCAGACAAAGCCGTTAATTCTTCTTGACGAGAATTATAAGTTTTAAATTCTAGTACGGGTTCTCCCCAAAGTTCGGGAATTGGATTGGGAGAAAATTGTGGCGATCGCACTATGGTAATTGGCTTACCGACTTTGCGAAAATCACCTTGAACTTCGTAACCGATTCTGTCCCAATCTTTTTTGTTGGTGATACCCGAAAGCATTCCCTCATCACGCAGTAAACCCATACCAATAGCGTGTGCTGCGGTTAAAATTGGGCCGGGAGTCCGGTAACAGTGGCGCATCACTTCCGAACGTTTGATACCACCGGGGTATTGTGGCTGCTTATTTAAAATATTGCTTAATTCTTGACCAAATACTTCTTTTGCTTTTGGTACAACTAAACTATCAAGGCTTTGTGCTTCATCGTAAGCCCAAATCAAACGCTTTTCTTCCGGTGTTTCCTCGCTTGCAGGTCGTAAAGCTTGATAAGCTAACCAGTAAATTGCTTGTTTGTCTTGATATTTCAAATTCTCGTCAGCAACTAAATCTTGACCTTCATCAATCAAGATAGCGTCAAACATCGGTTCAACTTTTATTTCTTCCTGTAACCGCTTGCATAACTCAGCTAAACCTCGATTTGGCTGTCCTTGGTTGGTATCTACAACCGTTCCGCGTCTTTTTCCGTGATATTCGCAAATTGTGCCATATAAACCCGGCTGTTCTTTCGCACCCCAAGCGTGAAGCACGCGCAATTTTAAATTGGTTTTGGGGTCATAATGTAAATCTCCACCGCTAAAACGACGCATCCATTGATCTAATAAACCAATCATTAAGTCATATAAAGAGCGAGTGAAAAATACCAAAGCAATATCCCAATCGGGGTGCTTTAAATGCATATGCGCCGCTTTTTGACACAGCAACACAGTTTTACCAGAACCCGCAATACCGCGAATACGTTGAGGTCCTGGGGGAATTTCTTTACCAATATGCTCTTGCTGTAAATCGATTTCATATAACTTTTGACGCAAAGCATCCATGACGCTAGCGCGGGTTTTACCACTAACAGCAATATCGCGCTGAGGTTTGCGAAGTACGGGAGTTCCACCAATTACTGAAAGTAGTAATTCCCAGTCTTTATCGTCTAAGTTTTCTCCAGGTACTAAAGGAGAAGTTTGTTGAATCCGTTCGAGTAAAGCAGCTTTGCTCAACTGATCTTGATTTAGGATTGTCGGACAGTTGGGTAGTTGGTCAAAACCTCTTTGCTGCCATTGCTCTTGAGTAATTAAAGGTAATGCAACAATTGTTCTGCCGTTGACTTTACGCCAAATAGCCGGTTCTCGGTCGGTATATGCAATTAAAGCGCGTAACTGATGTTCTGCTAATTGAGATGGAGATGCTTGTGCGGTTCGGAAGTCCTGTAAAAGCCAATTTTGATCGGTAATTTCGGTTATTTGGTCGATAGTAACTGGCAGAATTTCAATTACCGTTAAACCAAATTCGCGATCGGCAATAAGAATATCGGGTTCCTTACGAATTTCGCCAACCTTCGAGAAAATTGGATATCGCCAATAGCCGATACAGTTTCTATCTGCAAAAGCACTTTTAATAGCGTCCCATATTTGTTGTTCGCTCGATTCCGTTCCGGATTTTATTGCTTCTGTCGTGATAAATTTATTATTGGTGTCTTCAAAAGTCATTTGATATTGTTCGCGTTGAATTTGCTGGAAGGGATGAACTTGTGTTACGCGAAATTACTCTTACCTTTCGAGGGTAAGAGTATACATACAAAAAATTTGTCTAAGCACCCTGTAATGAAGTAACAAAAGTTTCATTCGTGTTGCTAAACTAGCATCGCTTCAGTATTTGCTGCCAGTGCAGATACACGGATGAGAGGTGATATTACGCGGTTTTTAGTATCCGGAATGATGCGGAGTTATTTTTTAAAGTTTTGTGATAAATATTATTGTATCTATACTTAAGATAATAGTTTGTTTAGATTTGAATTGTTTGCAATGGTAGCGCTTTGGCAATGGTGCGAGTATCAAAAAGAATGCCGTTAAGCGGTTTTCGGAGCATCTCTGTTAGCGTAGCGTGTCCGTACCGAAGGTCGTCCCGTTCACGCAAAGCGTGCGGCTCAGGGACTTAGGACATAAGAGATAGCTCACCTTTATGTATCGCCTATGCTGCCTCTATCGCCATGCCTTGTAATACAACCATTAACTTCAACAGGTCTTCAAGTTTCCTATTTTTTATTCTTTTAACTTCATAAAAATAAAAATAATAAATTTAATTTGTACCAAAAAAGCTACAATAATTATTTATTGAAGTAATTTAACAATATTTTATGGGAAGAAGTATCAAAGAAGTGCTTTCTTTAACCGATAATGTTCGGTTAGGAACGACTTCATCCTCACCTTTTTTAGGTTCGCCAACATTTGACGAAGTGCCGTTTCATCTTGATGTGGGACGCAGACCAAGTTTAGGAACTTACGTGATTATCGAACGAGATTCAGACACTGAGGTGCATTATGGGCGCATTATCAGTGGAACTGAAGATAATCCCCGTGCAAACCCATCTTCGTTACAACAAAATCAGGCTTATCAAATTGGTCAGAAAGATGCAAGACCTAATGATAGATCTCCTCATGTGACACGAGTAATGACAGCTGAAGTTTTAGGAGAAATACTGCTTGAAGATAATGATAATTTAGCTATTAGAGAACCAAATCTACTTGCACAGACTGGTAAGTACGTTTATGAACTTCCAGCAGACCAAATTCCAAAATTACTTAACACTCCTGATTCAAAAGAGAATGGTTTCCATATAGGACTAATCGAATCTGGAAATCATTCAGTTAATTTTATGCTGCCAATGGAAGCTATTGCGAGACATTTAGCTGTAGTAGGAAAAACGGGTGTAGGTAAAAGCTATGCCACAGGAGTATTGATTGAAGAATTAGTTCGGCACAATATTCCAGTTATTGCTTTTGATGTTTTGGGAGACATTATTCGTGCAACTGAAGACCTTGAGGGGCAAAATTTTAGAGCCGGAGAAGATTTTAAAGTACCTTATTCAGTAATTGGATTAAACGAATTTTTAGGATTTGTACCTAATCTCACGTCCGACCAATTGGAACTGGTATCTGCGGGATATGATTCAATTTTTAGCGAAGCTTTTAAAAGCTTAGATGAAAAAGGACAAGTTAACATTCCGATTGAGGCACTATTAAGTGAAATTCAAAAGGCAGGCGATGAATTTGGGCAAAAAGCGGTTGGAGGAAGAGCCGCACGTAAAGTAGAAACAACCTTTAACCGTAATCGCCTTTTGAGTGCAGCAACTCAAGAGTGGCTAAAAGAATTTACAAGAAAACCGATATTGAATATCTTCGTTGGGCATTTGAGTCAACAGCAAAGGAATTTGATAGTTGGTGCTACAGCGCGACTTCTACAAGCACTCCGTAAGCGCGATCGCATTCCACCTTTTGTATTTGTACTTGATGAAGCTCACTTTTTCTTACCCGCAGGAGGAGAAACAACACCTTCTACTCAAGTAATTCGAGAAATGATACGTACCGCTCGTCACGATGCCATTGGTATCACATTAATCACCCAGAGTCCGGCATCTATGGATAAGCAAGTGCTTTTAACTTGCAATACACGTTTAGTATTTGCCTTAGATCCAGATGACCTCAAATTAGTATCCGGTACTTTGGGAGATGTTTCCGATGAGATGATGTCGCGCATCCCCAAACTTGCAAAAGGAACTGCAATTATTTCATCAAGCATGGATATCATGCGTCATCCTGCCCTTGTTCGTATCCGCAAACGTGAAACCCGTGAAGGTGCCCCCACGCCAAACATCGCAGAGGAAGTTAAAAAATGGCGAAAGCACAAGACATCTTAACAGTAACTATTCTGGAGTTACTGGCACAAAAACCAGAAGGATTAGAAGTTGATGAAATTCTCGAACATCTTGGTGCTGATGATGGTTTAGTTTCACCAAGAGGTGTAAGAAATCTTTTGAAGCGACTTGCTGAAGAGAAAAGACTCATCAAACGCAAGCGTCATGGTCAAGGAAGAGGAAAGCCCCCGTATGCTTACTTTCATCCTAAGTCTTTACCCGAACAACTTAATATCTTTGAAAACATTCTAGAAACAAATAGCCAGAAATCTCACTTTACAACCAGAACCCAGATTGAACAGCATGAACTTAATCCAGAAGAACAACAACGTCAACAGCAAGGGCGTTCTGTATTAGAAAGAATTGCTGAAAATCATTTAGAATCAGATGCTTATGCAAAAGCAATAATTGATATTGCACCTGTTTTAGCAGAAGAAAATCCAATTGATTTAATAGTAAATATGGCGCTTTGGGTGGTTGAGGATCTTAATAAACTAGGCGACCAAATTGAAAACAAGTGGCGACAAAAAGAAATAGAAGAAGTAAGGAAATTAACAGCAAGACTCGATGAACGACTGAAATGGGCAAAAAACAACCTACAAAGATTTTGGCGTTTTGACCGTCCATTGGACGAAATTGAAATTTCAGGTATTTTAGATTTACCCGCACAAGCCAGATACTTTTTTAAAGACGGTGAACGCGCTTCTTTTAATCAAGAAGCAGCAAGAGAAAGGTTAGAAAATCGGGTTTTTGGAGATAAATTAATTGAAGAAAGAACTCCACCACCAAATCCACATAAAGCTGCTGTTGGTACCGATGCTTCCATAGCAAAAATCTTCTTGAATCATACATCTGGTAGTTTTATACCTCCAGATCCAGTTATTGTCACAACCTCCGCAGCTGCAATGGTGGTTGATTCTAAAGAATTCAAGCAAGAATACCAGGATTTTGACATTTTTCCCGATAAACTGCATGAATATGAAAATTATAGGGCTGCTGTAAATGGTTTACTACTATCTCCAGAACTAATGCGTCCATTGGGGGAAGAAGTTTTTAAGCGATCGCAAATTGCAGCAATGGAGTTACGCCAATACAGTCAAGACTTTCGTGTCTCAACCAGAGATACTAAATGGCGACCAGTTGGTGAAATATCAAATTTAGGTATTAACCCAAAACCTACCCTCATTTTCCGAGATGGTCGTGTATTCCCCGTAGTTCATCGCATCAATTTTTATGAATCTGATAATTTGTATGGTCAAATTGTACGCAATCAAATTCAAAAGTTTGCTGATGTAATTCACAACACCCTGTCAAGTCCTATGGGTGAAATTATTTATGGAGCAGCAGTCAAAAATCCTGAATTATCATGGCTTGCTCCTTTAGTATTTTGGTATTTACACGTTCAAAAAATTAAGGCTAAAGGTCAAATTCTAGTCGATGATGATAATGTATATAAAACTCCTTTTGCCGATACAGCAGTATCCCACCTTTTGTTTTTAGGATTAGCAAAGCAATCGAAACACTTTGCTCCAGACAAGCACTTTATTACCTGTCAAGTTCTACGTCGTTTCTCAGATATTGCTTTTGTAGATACTTCCCTACCTCTTGTTATTTCTGAAAAGGATGGCTCAAGACTTATTGACGAAGAGGAAAAGGATGATTGGATGGAATTTATCTCCCAACGCATCCAGAGGAAAGAAGAAAATTACGAACAAAATATTCTTGATGAAAGTGACTATGCTCCTTTCATTTATATCTGTCATAAAGTAGGTACGCTGATGTGTTACGCTGCCCCCACATCGGCTTATGAAATGATTGTTTCTGATGATTCCCGTAGCGGAGGTCATTTTTTAATACCGCGTTTGGAAGTGGCGATCAATCTAGAAAAAAACTCTAAATTTTATCAAAAGTACTTCGATAAAATGCTTTCGTGGTTAGCAGCAGGACATTGGGAATTAGATCGTGGTCATACACAATCCGGATTTGATACAGGACAAACGCAGAATAATTTTCCTGTGCTTGTCCCCGACGTTATTCTTTATGCTGACGAAGCAGCAAGATTTGCTCGCGACAAGTTAAGTGATGAGGTAGAGGATGAAATTAGAAAACTGATTGCCGAATTAAGAAAACGCATAGTTTCGTGATCGTGCTGTTTATTCCAATCATATTTTTCCCTTCACAAAAATTAACCATACTTTAAGCAAACTTTAACTACACAAATAAATACAAATATTATTTTATGTAGTATTATTTGAATAGTGCTTTGATATAAGTGCTTAACTTCAGTGATTGAGTTCGGTAACAAAAAAGCCAGCCCCATCTATTGCATTAGTGGGTGTCTGGCTGAAGAAATATAATTCAGAAGGATTCTACCATGAATAACACAGCTAAGCCTTTGCTTCAAATAATAGAAGAAGTCAAAGTTTTAGGGGAGTGGTTAACGCAAGACCTAAAAATCGAACCAACCATAGTTCAGATGAAGAAGCTTGATATTGTTTCCCGTTTTTTCCCTGAATATGACTCATTGTTTACATCTGCAAAACAGCAGGTAGCGCAGTCTGTCCCTTTAGAAAATATAGAATTAACACCTACACAAATCGCTGAAAAGTTAACACAAGAGACAGGAAAAAATATTTCTAATAGACAAGTTAATCAAGCTTTAGAAAAACTTGATTTGCAGAAGAAAGAAAACACAAGTGGGGGTAAGTGTCAGTGGGAACTTACAGAAAAAGGCAAGAAATATGGAAGAGTGTACTTAGCAACTTCCACAAACAATAACTGGAGCGGCAATCAAATCAAGTGGAGCGAACAAATTATCGATTTACTCAAGCTTGATTTTTACAAGTAAAGCTTTTAGCGATACGCCTTTATTCGTGACGCTTTGCGTATCGCACTTTCGGTAACAGACTAAACTAATTGCAATTAGCTTTAGTCTGAATCGAGTCAAGCATTAATACTTTTGTTTAATTACTCCAAAAAAATACATTACATTTCGGAAAAATAACTACTTCCTCAAACTCACAACTGTTCCCAATCATCCTTCTCAATTGCAGCTTGTCGTAATATCTCACTTAAAAGTCCCTTACTAATATCACTTTTATGAGGATTCGGAATTCTTACAGTAATATCATCTTTAACCATATACTGGTGTTTTGTTCCAGAATATGGTCCCTCAAATCCCAATTTTCTTAAATAGCGGATTAAATCACCCCGTTTAATTGATCCAAAGGTTGGCATTATGCTACTTCCTTTATGGATAATTCAATACCATCAACCACGGGCAAAGGTAGATTTCTCGCAACTCGTAGTAAAATCCACTCTTCCAAAACTTCTGACAACTCTTCTCTACAAAGTTCTAGAGTTTCTTCGTTTGCCCATACACCTTGAAATTCAGGAATTTCACCGTAAAATGTATCATCATCTGACAAAATCTTATACTTAGCTTTGTGTAGAGCAGCTTTTATATATCTCGTCAACATTTTTTTAAGTGCGTTGTAATCAAATAATAGTTTAGTTTATTTCTAATTTAGATTCATCAGTTGTCACTTTAGTTTTAAGGCGATATGCTCCGAATTGACACTTCCGATGTATCGCCATTTCCTTCATAGAATTATCAAAATATTCAAGCTTGCAATCGCAGCAGGCTTTGTTTGTGTAGCCCAAATAATTAACGAGTTTGGGTACTTGTTAGCAAGTTATTCAATAAAACGGAGAGGGTGGGATTCGAACCCACGGTACCTTTCGGTACACTCGATTTCAAGTCGAGCGCATTCGACCACTCTGCCACCTCTCCAGGTAGCTGTCAGCGATTAATCTTGAGCGTGAAGCTTAGATAATGGCTGACCAATTACAGATTATACTATACTTCTACGCCGGTTGCACCATCGAAGTGGATTGTTGATAAAGAATTTCCTCGGATTTTATAGTGAAGTCGTTGCCAATCCATACGAGTGAAGCTTTTGTAACTTTTCCATCTTCTAGTTCGACTATTGAAAAATTACGCAGCTTGTCTTGAGGTTTTTCGATAATTCGCGGTACGCTGGCTGCATTTAAATAAATAATTCCTTCTGGACTTCTAAAAATACGCTTTCGCAATACTTTTGTATGTCGCAAGCTATGGTGCATATGTCCAAATGTCACCAAAGGAATATTTTTATTTGTGGTAATAGCTTGAGAAATCGCTTCGGCAAAATCTGGATCGCCGTAGTCGCCACCGATGGGATGCCAGTCTTTCCCACAAGGGTCTTCGGGTTTGTCTCCTAACCCGGAAGGTCCGTTATGACCGAGAAAAATAATCGTTTCATGAGCAGCGCTGTTTACTGCTTCCATAATTCGGGCAGTTGATTCTTTAAGAGTTGCAACCCCAAATCTTTCTTTACATAAATCGGCAAATTTCCATTTCGGGCCACCCCAAGTAAAAGGACGACTTCCCACCACGGTTAAGTTGAAATCGGGAAAATCGAACTTACCGAAACCAACATGGCGATCGCCCAAAAAATCGAGTTGTTGCTGTACCCAATCTTCTTTAGTGCGGTCGTAAGGACATTTTTTACGTCCCCATTCGGTGGCAGTGTACCATGCATCGTGATTGCCCATGACAACTGCTTTGGGGATATCTAAAGAAGCTACTTTTCTGACAACTTCTACCGATTCATTACCAAAATCCCCGACGAACAGCACTAAATCAACGTCCAGACGCTTAAGTGCAATCCCATCTTCGTTTTCCCACTGGTCGTGAACGTCTCCTACTACAGCGATTTTTAAGGTTTTCGAGTTTGTTATCTGACTGCTTGTCATGCCATTTTCCTTTCCATATGTTTCCAGGATAGGAAACTCAAACCGATTTTGGCACAATTTTTTTGAAGTCGTATTATCCCCCTAGTAATTTTGGTAAAAAGTACTATAATTATTTCAAGGTTAAGAATTATGTCTTGCACATACGTATTATTTGATTGCCACACCTTCTGAGAGTAAAAGCGACGAAGGACCAGGTAAGCTCTAGTACAAAAATGCAAGATTTTGAAATAAAAAAAGATCATTTTACTAGATCCTACTGTGTTTACTACCGCACTTTTTCAACGCGAAAAAGCCCAACCGGGTGCATTACCGCTAGATTTATTTGCAGCCATTGAGAATCTAAAGAAGGAACTTAATGCTGTTATTTTGGCGCACTACTATCAAGAACCGGATATTCAAGATATTGCAGATTTTATTGGCGATTCGTTGCAACTTTCTAGAGCAGCAGCCGATACAAATGCAGATGTTATTGTCTTTGCTGGGGTTCACTTTATGGCAGAAACGGCAAAGATTCTTAATCCGGATAAGTTAGTATTATTGCCAGATTTAGAAGCTGGTTGTTCTTTAGCTGATAGCTGTCCGCCAAGTGAATTTGCAGCATTTAAAGCAGCACATCCAGAGCATTTGGTGATTTCTTACATCAACTGTACTGCCGAAATTAAAGCTATGAGCGATATTATCTGCACTAGCTCTAATGCGGTTAAAATTGTGCAACAAATACCTCAAGAACAGCCGATAATCTTTGCTCCAGACCGTAATTTAGGGCGGTACGTTATGGAACAAACCGGACGAGATTTACTATTGTGGCAAGGTAGCTGTATTGTTCATGAAACTTTTTCTGAGAAGAAGATTGTGCAGTTAAAAATTGCATATCCTCAAGCTGAGGTAATTGCTCATCCTGAATGCGAAACAACTGTATTGCAACACGCTGATTTTATTGGTTCGACAGCAGCTTTATTAAAGCATTGTCAGCAGAGTTCGAGTGATGAATTTATTGTTGCTACGGAACCGGGAATCATTCACCAAATGCAAAAGCAAGCACCAACAAAACAATTTATTCCCGCACCACCAACGAATAACTGTAATTGTAATGAGTGTCCGTTTATGCGGTTGAATACTTTAGAAAAGCTTTATTTGGCGATGAAGAATCGTAAGCCGGAAATTACTATGAGTGAAGAGACGAGGGTTAAGGCTTTGCGTCCAATGGAGCGGATGTTGGAGATGAGTGTTTAGGTATATTTCAGTAGAGACGTGGTGATGCAACTGCGTCTCTATATGTTTTGATTGGGTTGGATGAAGACAGAAATAAACAGTTGTTTTAATTTTTTTGCCTAAGCTAATGTATCGCTTTAATTTTTTTAGTTAAAGCCAAAACTTCTTGATGTTCTGTAATTTGTCCTTGACTAAAAAATAATCCGGCAGCTTTCTGTAAATCTTCCATTGCTTCTATATTATTGCCTATTTCTATACAAGCCAAACCACGAGACTTATAAGCTTTTGCATAGTCAGGTTTAAGACGAATTGCTTGATTATAATCTTTAAAAGCCTCGTGAAGTTTTTTTAATCCCGCATAGGCAATACCTCTAAAAACATATGCGGCAATATATTTCTGGTTAATTGCTATAGCACGACTCAAGACTCTAACTGCATATTCGTAATTCTTCAACTTTACATAACAAACTCCAAGTTGGAAATGAGCTTGAGGTATTGAAGAATCTATATATATCACCCGCTTATAATCCTCAATAGCAGCTTTTGTATTTCCAAGTGCTTCATTAGATATACCTCTATTATTATAAAAAGCAGCAGCAGATGAATCTAAACGAAGTGCTTGGTTGTAATCTTCTATTGCTCTGTGATTATTTCCCAGTTGAGCAAATGCAAAACCTCGGTGCCCATAAGACATAGCATCATTAGGATTGAGAGACAATGCCTGATTATATTCATTAATTGCTTCTTGAAAGTTTCCTCTTTTTAGCTTTCTGTCACCTCTTTTAGCTGATGTATCACTCAGAAAAAAATCCAATATCTCTTTCATCTATTATTACCTCTATGTACTGCTAGCAAATATTTACTAACTTTGATCTCAGATGATTTGTACCAGTTTCAATCTGGCTTAATTTAGGAAGTAAAGGTAACAGAAATCTTACGGTAGTTAATGTAAAGATATAGAAAAGCTAAAATATAGATTAGTAAGAAAGTCTTCGTAAATGTGACGTTTTACACAACTGTTGTTCAAGCCCAGTTACATCTAGTTAAAAAAATCTGGTTTGTACGGGTTCAGTTTTGCTGTAATCAAGCTACTACAAATTGACTTTGGATAGAGTTAGTAGTTGCACGTTTCGTATGTTTTATCAAAGTGCGATCGCCTTCGCCACTCTCTAGGAAACTCAAGACTACAATATATAGAGCATAAATAATATTTGACTAAACAACTATGGAAAACATCAAGCAAGAAGCCCGCAAATTGATTGACAAATTACCAGAAAACTCAACATGGGACGATTTAATGTACCAAATATATGTCCGACAAACGATTGAAGCTGGATTAGCAGATAGCAAAGCTGGTACAATTACTTCTGTAGAGGAAGTAATAAGAAAATTTGGACTTAACGAGTGAAAGTTTATTGGACGCAAACAGAAGACAGACAATCTTTCAGCAATCTATGCTTATGTGGCTCAAACTTCACCGCAGTATGCTTCTAGGTTAGTTGATCGGATTACAAAGCGTTCAGAACAAATTACAAGTTTTTCCTTATCTGGTCGAACTGTACCAGAGTTTGAGACTAAGCAAATTAGAGAAGTTATTGAAGGTTCATATAGAATTATTTACCAAATAAAATCCGAGCAGATAGAAGTACTTGCTGTTATACACGGTTCACAGCAAATTACTTCTAGCGTTGATGAGTAATATTTAATTATTGAGTATCAACACACACTTATCTTTTACAAGCAACAAATTCAATATTAGTAGCAGTATATTTTAAAGGTGTACGTTCAGTTAGCCACTGATCTATAAATTCAAAAGTATGATAGTTACCGTAGGAAATACTATTTTTAGGTAAAAGTTGTCTATGCCAAATATCGAGCAGTTCAAATTTGCTTTGCTCAAGAAGCTCTTTCACCATCTTTTTACTATACAATCGGTCATGATAAAAGTCTCCCCGAAGATGTGCTAAACGCTGAGTCCATGAAAAGTTGTAGGGAAGAAAGAAACAAAATATTAGCCCCGAAGGTTTCAATATTCGATTGATTTCTTGAAGTGATTCGAGGTGATTGGGGACGTGTTCAAGTACTCCAAAACTCAAGACAATATCGAAGCTTGCATCTTTGAAGGGAAGTATATAAGGATGTTCTAAAGGAACAACATTTATAGATGCTTTTTCAATAATAGGTGTATTTTGACCAAAACTTGAGTCACTATCGCCACGCACGTCACAGGAAGTGATTTCGGCACCCATTTCTCCCATCAAATAAGAAATATGCCCTTTTCCACATCCCCAGTCAAGCGTTTTTAACTCACACAAGGCTTTCTTAAACCAATACTCAGAAAATACTTTTACGTAGTTAATTAAGTAAAGATAAATATTTTGGCAAGCAGGATTTCTTAAAAAAGCATGACTCTGTGCATCTAAAGTTAAATCAAATATCTGTTGATTAAAAGGGTGGGGCTTTTGAAAATAACTGCGTCTTAAAGCAACAAACGTTTTGCTGTTCATGATGAAATTTTCGCTTCACTTAACAAAACATGACGCATTATTACATCTAACCTAGAACTAAAACTACTTTTTATTAGCTTTTTCCTTTGCTAAATCACTATATTCTTTATAAAGTTGAATTCTTGACTGTGCTTCTTTGAAACGGCTATGACTCGATGGAACTTCAGCCATTAGATCGGAAGCATATTGCCATTTTTCAGCTACATCTAACCATTTAACAGAAGTATTAGCTGTTTTTCTATCTTCTACTGCTTGATTAGCAATTCGTATCGCAATGTAAAATATGTCATCTTCTAATTGTTGAGAAGTTGTCGGAGAAGCATTGACAACAGGAGTCTGTAATTTATCTTTATTAGTATCTGTCGGCTTTAAAGATTTGATCTTAGACTCATTCGGTGAATTGTATTTTAAAGTTGCTGTCTCTATTGAATTTTGAATTTTACTACCTAAAAAATAATAGGCTAACCAACCTGCTGATAATAGTATTAAGCATAAACCAAGTGCATTCATCATCCTTGCTAAGAATGATTTTTTTGGTTTACTCCTATTACCAACTATTAAATGTCGCGAAGATTGAGGTTGAGGTAGTAGAGGTTTTTGTAGTTCTTTTTTATTCTCTTTAAAATCCCTAATTATTAGCTTTAAAACATTTGGTTTTTTTAAAGTGATTTGTTCTGACCATAGTAGCTGATTTTCTGGGTCACGATTGATTTCTTCCAACCACAGTAATTGTTGTTCTCGGACAATACGACTATTTATATTAACCCTATGGACATTACGAGGTGCAATGGATTCTAATATCTGCTTAATTTTTTGTACTAAGGTCGATTTTTCAAGATTTTCTTTCGTGCGAGCTTCACATAGAAGTTGTAAAACTCCAGCATCAAATACTGCTCTGGTTCTTACGCCAGAATTAGCCAACTTTTCATTCAAAACTTGAATAATTGCCGCAATACTACCTTGACTAGCTTGCGAAGCAATATCATTGATCTGATTTACCATTTGTGAAGTAGTAATTGTTTGTCAAACTTAAGTGGTTAACAGACAATCTAGTTTAAAAGAGTCAAGATTTTTGTTCCTTAGAAACTTCCGTAGACTTCTATTTTACTTTGATTTTATGTTGAAAAATACAAAATTGACAAACAATATTTAAAAAATAAAGCCCCCTTCAATTACATCGAAGGAGACTTTATCTAATTTAAAAACCTGGCACCGAGCTATTTTCACAGGAGGCAACCCTCCAACTATCGTCGCCGCA